>JAQVUC010000100.1 GCA_028699715.1 Anaerolineaceae bacterium
ATCAAATCCAACTTCCGCAAAATCTTTAGCCTGGAACTTGATGAAGGTATCAAGGATCAATTATCCCAGGATATTGATACCAATGATACTGATACCTCCTCTGCTGATCAGCAGGAAGACAGCCTGATCAAAACTACTTTCAGCAATTTTGTCGCTAACTTTCCTGAGCTGGGCATCACCTCCAATGAGGATAGTAGCTTCAGCATCCAGCTTGACGAACAAATCACACAGCTTTCTGCTGCTGATATGCTCGAAACCATGCTGGGCACCACACAATCCCTGCTTCAGGAGCTAATGTCTGCCAAAGCCGTCATCAACCAGCTTTCTGATAAATTGGCTGCAAAACCAACAATCCCTGCACAAGTCTCCGACCCTCAGGTATCAGCCAAACAGGATTCACCTGATAAAGATGAAACAGGCAAACAAATCCTTAAAAGCATCCCCACCGAAATGCGCTACCGCCTCCGTCAATTCACCATTAACAAGGCTAATGACTAAAGCTGCTGTTGCCGCTACCGCACGAATCCTTTCGTGTGGTGCAACTAAACAAATAAACAACCCATAAACCCATAAACCCGTAAACTCGTAAACCCTTAAACAATGAACATCTTCACCCAATCAACCAGTCCCACCTTCACCAAACAGGCCGTAAACGAATACTTCGTTCAGCCCATGTTTATGGCTGAGGATATCCGTGGACTCATCACTGTACGCACCGATGTAAAAGGCACCGAGCGTATCAATCGCATCAGCCGCCCTTCCATGATGACCAAGCCTAAAACAGCTCCCGGATTTAATCCTGTGGGTGGTTTTCAGCTGACTTATTCTGATATCACCGTCAAACCCATGGCACTTGAATTCGAGCAAAATGCCCGTGCCTTCTGGGGTTCTATTATCGACCAGCTTCTGGCTCAAGGCTATAAGGAAGATGATATCGAACAGATGAAATCTCCTGATGTATGGAACAAAATCATGCTGCCTATGATTGCCCAGGCTGGTCAGGACGACCTTATCCGCCAGATGTTTTTCGCCAATCCTGATGCTGAAATCCTCTCAGAAGGAAAACTCACAGGTGTTGCCGATGACAACTACTCCGGCTATACCGGTTTCATGACATGGCTCTCTAAAGACCTTTACAGCGGTATCATCCCATCCAAACAGCATGTGCCTGTCAGTTCTGCTGTAAATGCTAAAAAGGCAGAAAAAATCCTTACCTATTCGGCCAGTTCTGATACCAAAATCAGTGTCACCATCAACGGCATCACCTACGAACAGGCCTATGCTACGAATGCTGCAACAACTGTAGCAAATTGGCTCAGCACACACAAAGCCAATATCGAAAAACGTGGTGGCATCAATGGGGTTATCGTTACCAATCCCACCGGTGCCCAGATCAAAGTGGTATCTAAATTCAAAGGCCAGCCTTTTGATTTTACTGCTGAGGCTGATGGCTCTGGTACTTTTGCTGCCTCTGGTGTTGTGGAAGCTGTCAAAGCAGGTGCCCTGGCATCCAACGAAGCGGATCAAACCCTCGAATCCATGCTGGACGTGGTAACCCCCGAAATGCATGAATTTGACCTTTTATTTATGATCACTTCTTCTATGTGGCGCAACCTCGTACACACCATGAAAAACCGTGAAACTGCATGGGGTGATGCCGTCATGCGTAATGGTGTTAAAGTACCTACTTATGAAGGTATCCCGGTAATCGTTCGCCCCGATTGGGACAAATGGATTGCCGTGGCTCACAATGGCATCCAGCCGCACAGAGCTTTGCTCACAACCAGCAAAAACCTGCTCTTTGCCACTGATGGCACCTCCGATTCTGAAATGATAGAAACCTGGTACAACCAAGAAGCCCAGATGCGTCGTTACCGTGTCCAGTACAAAGCCCAAACCGCCTACATCCACAAAGAGCTCCTTGTCCTCGCCGGTTTCAACGACTAATACCCTGCCCACCATGCTGCTGCCTGTTTCCATACTCCCACCAACTCCAAAGGCCAATAAACTGAACCACTCCCCAAAACAGGCAGCAGCCCAGGGTGAATACTTCAACCTCAATCTTTGAATCCTTGAATCTTGAATTTTTGAATCTTGAATCTTGAATCTTTGAATCCCCTCAACAAATAAACAAATCAACGAATCAACAAATCAACAATCCCCCATGCCCTCCTTCTCCACCTACAACTACACCCCCCTCTTCAACCTCAACAAAACAGATTTCATCAACCTGAAATCCAACCTGGAAGAGTATATCCCTTTTGGAGAAGATAACCTGCTGCCTACACAGCTCAACAAACTTTCCCGTGAAGCACCTGTTCACAGGGCTATCCTCAACAGCAAAACCAATTATGTCATTGGCAAAGGACTGGCATCAAACAATGCTGCAATCAAAGATTTTATTCAGCACCCCAACAATACCAATCTTGACCTCACAGATACTTTGCGCAGAATCGTTTTTGATTATTTCACACATGGAAATGCCTATATAGAAATAGTGACCAACGCCGACAAATCTTTTCTGTATATCTATCACCTCGACGCCTCCAAAGTCAGGATTGCTGCCAATGAAACCGATGTTTTGATTCATCCTGATTGGGAACAGTTCAAAGGAACCAATGATGAGCTTACGGATATCCTTCCACTGTATCCTGAATTCAGCAAACAAGCTGATGGTCTGTATCATGCCATTTATCATATCAAGGATTACGAGCCTGAATTTTACTATTATGGACTACCATCTTATTATGCCGGCTTACGCTCCATTATTATAACAGGCCTCACCAATGTCTGGAATCAACGCCGCCTTGAAAGGCATTTCTCAGCTCCTGGCTTGCTTATCATTCCAGGAGTAAATGACGATGCTGATGCCGCTGCCCTCGATGCCGAATTCCAAAAATACATGGGAGCACTTAGCGAAAACTCTACTGATTTGATCATCCAGTATTTGCAAGATCTTGGTCCCGGACAAACTGCCCAGGCTGCCCAGTACATCGACTTCCTCAAAAAGGAAGAAGGTAACTGGATTGCCCTGCACAGTCAGGCTGAGATGAGCCTGATCACCATCCACAACTGGTTTCGCACCCTCACCCCATATTCTGAAGACAAAAGCGGCTTCGACAAAAACCGCATCATCTCTGAATACGAGGTTGCTATGTCCAGTATCATCCGTCCCGCACAGGAACATTTCCTGAAACATTTAAAAGTCCTGCTCCGAGCTTTCAATTTCAAAAGCGAAGAAATCGACTTCATCAACGAGCCTCCCATCCAGCGCATCAATCCCTACAAATTTGTCTGGGAAGTACGCCGTGATTCAGGCCTCGACTTCAACCCCAATGATCCCGTCCAGCAACAACTCGTCATCCAGCTCCGCAACACCTTCAACGGCAACCAAGACCAAGATCAACCTTAACCGCTGCCGCACGAATTGGTCATCGAGCGATAGTCGAGATGCCTTTCGTGTGGTGCGTAAGAACAAATAAACAAAACTCAACCTCTAAAAAAACTAACCCTCTAACACCACTACCCATGTCCCAATTCGATCTCCTTTTCACCCGCAACGACCACGCCACAGGCATAGAGTTTGCCGAAATCAACCTCGCCAAGCCTGCTGCGGCTGGTATGTTCCTCACCCAAAACCCATCTTCAGGAGCACTCTCCTGGAGCAAAACCCTTGAATCACCAGTGCTTAATGGCACTATTTCAGGTTCTGCACTGATCTCAGATCTTTCTTCCAACCCCGCTGCTGGCAAGCTGCTCGATGCCCTCACCGCCAAAAACTACATGGACCAGCTCATTGGAGCTAATGATGCTATGGTTTACAAAGGCGGCATCGACTGCTCCGCTAATCCCAACTATCCAGCCGGCGAAATCGGCTGGACTTGGAAAGTCACCGTAGCAGGTAAAATCGGTGGTGTTTCCGGCACTGTTGTCGAAGCCGGTGATACCATCATCTGCTCCGAAAATAACAGTGGAGGTACTGAAGCCACCGTAGGCAGCAAATTCACCATCATCCAGGGCAACATCGATGGCGCCCTTTACGATGGCTTGTTCAGTTCAACTGGTCTGCTTAAGCGTACAGGCGTTAAAACCTATGCCGTTGTCGCTGACAGTTCTGCCAACTGGAACACCGCCTATTCCTGGGGTAACCATGCCTCGGCAGGTTATGCCACAGCAGCCAACCTCACTTCCCATGTCAACAATACCTCCAAACACGTAGCTGATGCTCCTGTTTTTGGTACAGAAACCCGTGCCTTTGTGCTTTCCATCAAAACCGGTGAATCTGTTGCCAGCTGGCGACTGCTCGACTGGTCCGACATCGACAATATCCCCGGAAATATCAGCATCGATGGCCATAGCCATGCCATCGCTGATGTCACTGGTCTCCAGACTGCCCTCAACAGCAAATCAGATAGTGGTCACGGCCATGCCGTTGTAACCACCAGTGCTGATGGCTTTATGAGTGCTACTGACAAAACCAAGCTCAATGGCATCGCTTCCAATGCAAACAATTACAGCTTGCCAACGGCTTCAAGTACAGTGCTTGGTGGGGTTAAAATTGGTTCCAGAATTTCTATCAGTTCAGGCGTTATTTCTGCCGATGTACAGTCGGATAACAACTTCACAACTACTTTGCTCAACAAGCTGAATGGTATTGAAGCAGGTGCAAATAACTATTCGCACCCATCTGGTGATGGCAATTTGCACGTTCCTGCAACTGGCACAACCAACAACACCAAAGTACTCAAGGCAGGATCTACTGCTGGTTCACTCTCTTGGAGTCAGGTAGCCTGGACAGAAATAACAGGCAAACCTTCAACTTTCCCTGCATCAGCACATACGCACACCATCGCTCAAGTGACTGGCCTGCAAACTGCCCTCGACAGCAAACCTACTGTTGTTTCAGCTCCTTCAGCATACAACTCCACTGGCACCGCCGGCACCATCGCTTACGATGCCAACTATGTTTACGTCTGCGTAGCAACAAACACCTGGCGCAGATCTGCACTTGCTAAATGGTAAGCAACATTAACCCCTTGAAGCAGCTGCCCCGAGTTTCCCTTGGGGTAGCAATGCTTCAAAGTGCAACAACTCAACAAAGAACAAATCAACAAATCAACAAATCAACAAATCAACAACTCCTAACCCCAAATGGCTCAATACGACATCGTTTTTGCAATCAATACCGCCACTTCTGGCGTACTTTATGAAGAGCGTGCCATCAAACTCTCCAAAGG
>JAQVUC010000101.1 GCA_028699715.1 Anaerolineaceae bacterium
GAATGTAGCTATCCTAGAAAAATCATTCCACTTGAATCTTTTTGCCACCTGGTGGCTGATCAAGTCATTTGTGAAGCAGCTGCCAGAAGAACGTCAGGGAAAAATTGTCAACATCTGCGATGCTGGCATTTTCCGCACTGCTGCCGATCATTTTGCCTACAGACTGACAAAAAAGTCATTGTACGAAATGACACGCATGTTTGCCCTTGAATTGGCCCCCCGGATCACTGTTAACGCGATTGCTCCGGGCATCATGCTTCCTCTGGCAGGTTATGAGCACATCGATATGGATGGGCTGGCAGAAAGAAAGATCCCACTCAAACGGGTAGGATCACCAGAAATCATCGCGGAAAATGTTTTACACTTGCTTTCACAGGACTTTATGACTGGTTCGATCATCAAGGTCGATGGAGGAGAGAATATCGTATGAGCAAAAAATTGGATAAGATCCTAATCAGCGGCTTGGCCGCAACAGGCGTTGTGGGTGTTGACCATCCTGAGAGGGACTTCCCCCAGGAGTTGACTTTGGATGTAACTCTTTTTTATCCTTTGGATAAAGCAGGAGCAAGCGACAGAATAGAGGATTCCATCAGCTATTCTTATGTAGCCAAGCTGATCAGACAATCAGTTCAAACCTCAAATTTTTACACTCTTGAAGCCCTGGCAGCCCACCTGGTTCAACAAGTATTTGACCATACCCCCGCTGAGGCTGTTAAGATGAAAATTGAAAAGGCGAATTTTGTTACCAAAACATCAAAAGTTGGCGTTCAAATCTTTCGAAAACGCGCAGATTAGTTTTGGATCATATTAAGAAATTCCATCCGGGTCTCCAAGCGAGTCCTGAAACCTCCCAACATGGCTGAGGTAGTCATCGAAGCCTGCTCTTTTTTGATGCCCCTCATCATCATGCACAAATGCTGACCTTCAATGACCACTCCCACCCCCAGCGGATTGATGGACTCCTGGATGAAATTCGCAATTTGTTGCGTCATTCTTTCCTGAACCTGTAATCTATGCGCAAACATCTCCACAATTCGGGGTATCTTTGACAAACCAATCACTTTATGCCTGGGTAAATAGGCAACATGGGCATGTCCAAAAAAGGGCAGCATGTGATGTTCGCAAAGACTGTAAAACTCAATATCTTTAACCACAACCATTTCGTCATAATCAACAGTGAAAAGCGCTCCGTTGATTAATTTGCTTGGATCGGTTGTATATCCGGAAAGGATCTCTTCGTAAGCGTTAGCTACGCGGTGCGGGGTTCGGACCAAACCTTCCCGTTTTGGATCTTCCCCTATGGCTGCGAGGATTTTGCTGACCGAATCGACGATTTTCTTTTTGTCTATTGGTTGATATTCAGGTTCGCTGGGATTTTTCTTATTTGTGCTCATATTACTCCAGTTTGTATGCGCTCTATTGTATTATAAAAAAGCAGTCCGAAATTCGGACTGCTTTAGATATATAAACTTTTTTATTATCTGATGCGCGGATCGATCAGACCGTAACTTCCATCACGGCGGCGGTAAAGCACGTTAATACGATTGTTTTCGACATTGAAGAAGACGAAAAAGGCTTCGTGACCCAGCAACTGCAACTGCTCAAGCGCCTCTTCTTCGTGCATTGGATCAAGCACAAAGGATTTTCGGCGCACGATCAATGGAGCCGCGGCTTCTTCTTCCAGAGCTTCCTCAACTATTCCAGTAGTTTCAACCTCAGCACCACGTTTGCGCCAATGTTTACCTTTGAACCTTTCGATCTGACGCGTCATTTTGTCTACTGTCGCGTCAATCGCGGCAAAAATGTTGTCTGACCGCTCTTCTGATCTCAAGATAAATCCTTTGCCGCGGATGGTTATCTGGGCGATAAACCTATCGGCTGCATTCCTGGCAGACTTTACATAGCTTAAATCGACTCTGCATTCTCCAATCTCGCTCAAAAAGCGCTCTAGTTTACTGACTTTTTTGGTTGCGTAATCTTGGATTCTTTCTGTGAGTTCCAGGTCTTTCGAGTAAATTCCTACTTCAAGTGTCATGAAAACCTCCTGGGATTTTTCCACATTATACATTATTCGATACTAAAAAATCAATTTGACTTATCTCATTATTCACTTTTGCGAGAGAAAGACAATAAATTTCTTTAGCTCCGGCGTAAAGCAATTCAGAAGAACAGGCCTCCATGGTTGCCCCACTGGTAAAAACATCATCAACTACCAACACCGTTTTGTCCTTTACCAAGCTTGCCTGGGCGACAAAGGCATCCTTCACATTTGCCTGTCTCGCCAGCTTATCCAAACCGACCTGGGAACCAACTTCCCTAATCCTTCTCAAAGCCAATGGCTGATAATCGATCTGGGTTAACGATGCCAAAGGCTTAGCCAAGCGTTCTGCCTGGTTGTATCCTCTGGATTTCCTTTTTTCTTCACCAATTGGTACAGGAACAATGACGTCTATCTGCCAGTTGGTTCTCATCAACTCAGTCCGCAGCAGCTCAGCCAGGTAAAAACCGATGCTGATGTCATTTTGATACTTCAGGCGATGGATAGCGCTGCGAATGATTCCAGTGTAATAGGCAAAGGCTCTGAATCCAGCATAAGACGGCTTGTGA
Source organism: Anaerolineaceae bacterium (assembly GCA_028699715.1). Taxonomy (GTDB): domain Bacteria; phylum Chloroflexota; class Anaerolineae; order Anaerolineales; family Anaerolineaceae; genus Mesolinea. Next base: position 2,608 of record JAQVUC010000101.1, read on the forward strand.
GATCCACATTTCGGGCATCTTCCCTGTTTGCTTGTAAACTCTCCACAGTAGTTGCAGACATTTTTAGGCAAAACTTGGATTTTACTGAAACATTCCTGGCAAATGACCACACCTTCTTTTCCACAGCCTAAACAAGCTGGAGGAAAAAGCCAGTCTATTACATTCAAACTAATTTTTTGGATGATTTGAGATGGATTCCGATCAACTGCCATGGCGTCATTGCAGGGTACTTTGATAAAAAAGTTGGATGGCTGGCCAAAATATAGTGAAGATGGTAAAAAGAATCATCAAAACTAAAACGATGATCAAAAAATATTCAAAAGGACCCAAACGGTTTGAAAGACCGTTTTTCATATAAAAGCTCCTTCTTCACGAGTAATATATCTATTATAATAAAACATAAGAGTAAGAATACCTTATATTTTCTAAGGTGAGGTCATTCTAAAAATGATACCATTCAAGACAGGTACATACAAAAAAGGAGAAAGATGACTGATATTTTTGATATCCTAAGTGAAGATCGTGACCCAATTAAAAAGTTAATAGCAAAAATCCCTGGTTTCAAGGGCTATGTTGAACGCGGTGATCGGCGCATGTCAGATAAAATCTTGCGTGAAACTGTCGCCAAAGATTATGAAACTCAATACCAAAGGATTTCCTCTTTGCAGCGAGATTTAATCTCTTCCGGCGGTTTGGCCTATATCGACGATTTGGAAAATGCCGCCATTAAAATTCGCCAGTTTATTGATCGCATCAAGACCGCCTCTTACGGTTATGCGGGTCTGTTCGACGCCATAAAGATCAAAGAGGAAGAACTGGCCAATATTTACAATTATGACCTTACACTCTTGGAGCATGTAAACGAAGTTTCTTCAGCAATCGATAATGTTGAGGCTTCAATTGGCAGTGATGGACTGCCGGCATCCATTCGACACCTGATCGCGATTTCTCAAGAAGTCGTGGATGCGTTCAATAAACGATCCGATGCTCTCAAAGGCATCGCTCTTTAATGGCTATAAAACCCAAGGAGGATTAATATGGCAAGAATTTTTGATGTTGTTGAGTATCCCAGCGAGATGGTGGATGAGATCGTCCATCGCTTCCCCGAAACTGGTGTCGCTGATTTACGGCTTGGCTCCCAGGTCATCGTTCGTGAATCTCAGGCAGCAGTGTTTTTCCGTGACGGGCGCGCCCTTGATGTTTTAGGCCCGGGACGTCATACCATCAGCACCGCCAACGTTCCGCTATTGACAGGGCTGTTGGGTAAGCTGTTTGGCGACCGCACCCCCTTCACGGCTGAGGTTTACTATGTTTCCATGCGCGAATTTGCGGACCGGAAATGGGGCACACCTCAACCAATTATTGTTCGCAACACTGGAATGGGATTGGGTGTGGCTCTCTTGCAGGGCTTCGGCACCTATAGTTTCCAGGTCAATGACCCCCAGCAATTTATCACCCAAATTGTTGGTCAGCTTGGTGGCTTCAGGACTTCTGATATTGAAAACCGCCTGCGGACAATGCTGCTCTCCCGCCTGCAGGATGTGCTGGGTGAGACAACGGCAACTAACAATGTGCTTGACCTGATCGGTCTGACAGATGAACTCGGTGCTGCTGTTCGTGCCAAATCTCAGGACGATTTCCTGGCGATCGGGCTGCTGCTCAAGTCCTTCTACATTGGGAATCTGAAACCCTCTGACAAATCCGCCAAAGAATTACGGGAGATGGGCATGTTGGATATGCAGACCTATACCCAACTCCAGGCTGCAGACGCCATGCGCGATGCCGCTCAGAACCCCTCTGGTGGAGCCGGATTGACCGCTGGTATTGGCGCTGGTATGGGTGTTGGCAATGTTCTGGCGGGGTCTCTGTCAAATTTGTCCCAACCACAGCAATCACAGACCCAGCCTACCCCAGCCCCATCAGCTTCAATTATGCCTGATGTCATGACTCCAAGTGAAGCAGCAGGCTTCCTGAAAGTATCTGAAGAAGATGTGATCGCCGCTATTACCGCCGGTGAATTAAAAGCCCGCAAAATTGGCAGCGCTTTCCGCCTCACCAAAGAAGCCCTTCAAGAATATTTGAACGGTTAAGGATAACTTTAGATGTAAATCAGGCTGAGTCAACCATTGGCTCAGCCTTTTGTTTTGTTATAATTGAGTTGGACCCTAACTGATGAACCTTCAGGAATATCAATCCAAAGCCATTTTACGCAAAGCAGGAATCCCTGTCCCGGCCTCAATGTTGGCTACCAACGCCGTTCAGATAAAAAGAATTGCGACTGAAATTGGCTATCCGATTGTTCTCAAGGCGCAAACTCCGGAACCTGGCCGCGGAAAGGCTGGCGGGGTCCGCATCATCCACAGCGATCATGAAATCGAGAATATCAGTAATGAAATCTTCAAGATTGTGCTTAACGGACGCTCGATCCAATCCATACTGGTAGAAAAAGCATTCAGTTTTGTAAAAGAATATTATTTGGCACTCCTTTCTGACTTTGATAAAGGTACTCCCATTCTCAGGATCTCTGAAGCGGGTGGAGCCACTTGCCTGGAGCCAGATTCATTCAGCAACGCCAAAACATATGAGTGCCCGATTGATATAAATTTTGGTTTGAAAGAATA
>JAQVUC010000102.1 GCA_028699715.1 Anaerolineaceae bacterium
CGGCTGTGCTGCCCATGGCAATAGCCCGGACAACTTTAGTGCCGACGTGTTCCTGGATCTCAAGGATCAGGTCCTCTCCGGAGCGCCGCTTGACAACTAAGGCGTTATGAATGGATGGAAGATTGCCAGATTCAAACTCAACGTCAACCACAACTCCAACAAGCCGTATGATGGTTCCATTGATTCTGTTATCATCTTTGACAAATTCCACAATTATTCCTCTTGAAAATAGGTGCTCTATCGGGTAAATCCCTAAAGAATTATGCCAGAGAAGACGGGCCTTGTCAAAAACGAGGGTAAAGGGTGGAAGCGGGCTTGCAGACTCATCCCCCTTTTGGAGTAAATCCGCATACAATTAGAAAATTATGGAAAAAAAGGCTCTTAATTTCAAGGACGGCATCATTTTATTCTGCTGTGTTTTGATCATGGCTTTGACAATGGGTATCGTCAACATGGTTTTGAGCATCTTTTTTCCTATCGTTTCTGTTGATTTGGGTGTGAGCAGGCCTTCTTTTGCTCTAACCGGCACTATCACAGCCCTCTCATCCATGGTTGCCGCCCTCTTTTGGGGCTTTTTTTATGGTAAAAATGCCATTCAAAAACCCATGATCATCGGTATGGCTGCTCTTGGAATCAGCTTTTTTGGACTTCAGGCATCCCATAATTTATTCCATTTTTACTTTTTATCATTATTCATCGGTTTGATATATAGTGGAGTCTCCATCATACCAGTCTCGACCATCATTACCCGCCACTTCACCCGCAATACTGGCTTTGCTCTAAGCCTGGCGCTGGCCGGCAGCGGCCTGGGAGCCATGGTCTTAAACCCAATCGTCAACACGATCATTAACACCCAGGGCTGGCAGGCCGGTTATCAGCTTTTGGCAATCGTAGTGCTGGCTATTGCCCTGCCCAGTGCCATCCTGGTCACCCATCTGGTCCGGGATGAGATCCAGGCTCGCCCGATCACTTTCTCCGGCAAGGGAGAAAAAGACACCAATCCTTATTTGAAAAGCTTGTGGTTCTGGGCTTTTCTCTTTGCTGGACTTCTGGCAGGCCTGACCGGTGCGGGCGCTTTGGCAAACATGCCAGGTTACATGAAAGACTTGCATTTCTCGGTCAGTCGCATCTTTTTTGTCACCTCCGCCTATGCCGCTTCCATGATAGTAGGCAAATTCACCTTGGGTTTCTTGTACGACCACCTTGGGGCTAAAAAAGCCACCCTGATTGCTGGCAGTTTGTTTATTTTGAGCATGATCTTCATGATCCTGATCAAGACCACCGCCTTCTTGATCCTGATGTTGATTTGCATCGGCATGGGGGTTTCGATCGGCACTGTTTCCCTTACCTGGATGACCAACTACTTTTTCGGAAAAGAGAATTACAGCAAGTACTACGGTTCGGTCCAATTCTCAAACAGCCTGGGAATTGCCATAGGTGTACCGATGATCTCATTGATGTTGGAAAACTCAGGCAATTTTGTGCTGATCTGGCTGCTAATAGCGCTGCTCGGTTTGCTGATGATTACCCTGTTTCTCTACAGTATCAAACAAAACCAAATACAACGCTCGATTGAAATTGTTGCGGAAGCAGAATTAGCCTGATCTTCAAGCCGATCTGAAAAAAAGCTTGTTTTTCCTCTGCACTTTCAAGAAAATTAGCGTTTTTTAGCTTTTTTTGCCTTTTTTTAGGTGACCAATTGCGTCGCAGATTGGTACAATAGAAGTGTGAACATTGAATCTGCAAGCGAGATCGACTTTTACCTGGTCAAACAATTCTTGCCGCGCCGCCCGGACGATTCCAACAAGGGCAGCTTTGGCAAAGTCCTGATCATTGCCGGCTCCACCCGCTACATCGGTGCAGCTAGTTTGGCGATCAGAGCCGCCTTGAGAAGCGGAGCAGGGTTGGTCTATGCCGCCATTCCCGAACCTATCCAGACCTCTTTGGCCGCAGGCATCGCCGAAACCATCTGGTACCCACTGCCAGCCGAAAAAGGCAGGTTTTCGCCTGAAGCAGCCAGGCTATTGCCTGCGCTTTTGGAAGACAAAAACGCCATTCTGATCGGCCCCGGTCTTGGCCAAAGCAAGGGCACAAAAAACCTTTTGCTGACTTTGTTGAACTGGATTGGCAGTTCCCAAACCAGGATTCCCCTTGTTATAGATGCGGACGCGCTGAACCTGCTGAGTCAGGAACCCGATTGGCCAGCTTTACTTCCTCCCAATTGCCTGCTGACACCCCACCCAGGTGAGTTTTCGCGTCTGACTGGCCTTGCGATCGAGCAAATCCAGGCCGACAGATTGACTTTTGCAAAAAACTACGCCCTTAACTGGCAGCAGACGCTGATCCTCAAAGGTGCCAACAGCGTCCTTGCAGATCCACAGGGAAATTGCCGGATCCTGCCTTTTGCCAACTCTGTCCTGGCTCACGGCGGCACAGGGGACGTTTTGTCAGGCATCCTTGTCAGTCTTTTAGCGCAGGGTTTATCCCCCTTTGATGCGGCTTCCCTGGCGCTTTGGCTGCATGCCTGGGCTGCTGGAGATGCTTTGGAAGCAATAGGTCACCCAGCCGCTACCCTGCCATCGGATATCATCCAGCATTTGGGTAAAGCCATAAATTGCCTCTCCAGGTCACAATAATTTCTAACAAATTCCCTCATTGCAAGAACAATTGTTGAGGATATAATTATTCTTATCCCACTACAATTCACACCCATGGTGGAGAATTAACAACAAAATCGAGTAGTTATACTGTTATATAAAGGAGAATCGTTTTATGGATACCGTTGTCGTTGTGCTGTGGATCGTTGGATTGATTTTTGTCCTTATCTCAGTCATCAATCTGATCAGACGGGCTATCAAGAGCAAGCGTTGTACCGCGCGCACTACAGCCGTTGTCACTGACATCAAAGAAAAAGTTGTTACAAGGAATGACATCGAATCAAGAGAATACATTCCGACCATTTCTTACAAGGTAAATGGTAAAGACTATTCAAGAGAATTCACAAAGGTCTATCTTGGTGATACTTACAAGGTCGGCCAATCGGTTGAGATAATGTACAACCCTGATAAACCATCAGAAGTCAACAAGCAGGGATTGAACAATAAAGCTGATATCATCATATTGATCATTGGGCTTGTGATCATCCTTGTCGGAATTGTTTTGCTTGCAGTTATGTAATTTTTACGAGACGTCTCTTCCGATAACTACTCAATAAGTGGAGTATGCTTTGTGGGAAGCGGATAATTTCTTCTCACATATATTTCGTTTTGCCACCTTCCAATGGTTTACAAAAAGAACCAGCTAACATCGGTTGCTGGTTCTTTTCTGGTTAGCTTAAACCTAAACTACTTTTTTCTCTCTGAGTTCGGCAACCTGTTCAGGAGTGATACCCAGGTACTGGCAGAGTAGTTTTTCAGTGTCTGCGCTTAGAATTGGCGCTGGCATACGGATTTCTCCCGGGGTTCGGCTCAGTTTGATGGGGATGCCGGGAATGCGTGTGGTACCGGCAGTCGGATGCTCGACCTCGAGAATCATATTTCTGGCTATTACTTGCTCATTTGCAACCACTTTATCAACTGTGTTGATCGGTCCGCTGGGGATGCCGGCCTGATCAAACAGTTGCTGCCACTCTTCCGCGGTTTTGGTCATAAATTTCTCAGCCAAGATGGGCCGTAAAATTTGGTAATTTTGGTTTCGTTGAGGGTTGGTTACAAAGCGTGGATCACAATCAATATCGAGTTCCATCAGCTCACACAAAGTCACCCACAAGCGGTCATTACCTGCCGCGACCATGATTGGGCTGGTAAGGGTGTCAAAGGGTTCAAAGGGAACGATGGATGGATGGCGATTGCCAATGGGGCGAGGAATCTCGCCGGTGAATTCATAGCGAGCGATGGCATTTTCGAGGATGGCAACCTGGCAGTCGAGCATGGCAACGTCCACCATTTGCCCCAAACCAGAGCTTTCACGCTCATGCAATGCCGCCAAAATCCCAATCGCAGCAAACAAGCCAGCAAAAATATCACCGACTGATGTGCCCACCCGGGTTGGCAGGCCATCAGCCTGCCCGGTGATGCTCATGATGCCGCCCATAGCCTGTACCACGGCATCGTATGCCGGTCGCTGACTGTAAGGACCGGTTTGACCGTAGCCAGTGGATGACGCATAAACCAGACGGGGGTTGATCTCTTTGAGCACATCGTAACCCAATCCCAATTTCTCCATGGTGCCTGGTCGGAAATTCTCAACCAAAACATCGACTTTCTTGACCAACTCCTTCAGAATCTCTTTACCTTCAGGGGCTTTGAGATTGAGAGTGATGCTCTCCTTATTGCGATTCAGACTCATGAAATAAGCGCTCTCGCCATTTTTATAAGGACCATAAGCCCGTGAGTCGTCTCCCTTCCCGGGTTGCTCAACTTTGATGATTTCGGCACCAAGGTCTGCCAGAACCATCGTGGCATAAGGTCCCGCTAAAACACGGGTGAGATCCAGTACTTTAATGTCAGATAACGCGCCCATTTCTATTCCTCCAATGAACTTTTTTACTCGCAAGAACTCAGAACTCCTTCTTGAAAGTGAATTCTGAGTTCTTCTACTTTAGAATCTACTCTGCTTCGTCGATAGCAATACAGCGGCAGAAAGCGCTTTCGCCATACTGGAATTTCCAGGGGAGAGTACCCAAAATCAAGCGCTTGTTGAGCACTTTGTCGATTTCGCCACCAATGTTTTCGGCGTGGATGCATTCCCAGGGTTTGGGGAAAAGCATGACGTGCATAGCCTGATAGGTATCCGGCCAGTGATAAATTTCGTCCAGAGCTTTGCCGTAGCGTTCTTTCATGAATTTGTCACAGGCTAAAGCTTCAGCAGGCTCCCAATCACGGATCTTGGTATTCATGGGATGATCAGCAGAACCGCAGTCGACGGCCAGGTGCTTGATCTTCATGTCTCTGCAAAATTCGACGAAATCCATGGAAGGACCGGGATGACGCAGCATATAACGGCGCTCGTCAGCTTCGGGTTGATCAAAGCCATAGCGATGATAGCCCGTATTGATATAGATGATGTCGCCGGTTTTTACTTCAACGCGATCCATGATGTCCTGAGGGGTGTAGATTGACCAGTCTTCAGCAATGGCAGACAAGTCAACCACAACGCCTGGACCCGTGAGCTTATCCATCTCGAGTGAGGG
>JAQVUC010000103.1 GCA_028699715.1 Anaerolineaceae bacterium
AACAAAAAGAAAGCCAGGAAAATGAACCTGCTCCGGCAGATGAAGAGGAAGCGCCTCTGATAGAAACCGGACCAACCTGCGCTTACGCCGATTTTGAAGAGGCCCCATGAGTCAACTTCGTGCTTTTCGCGGTTGGTTGTTGGATCTCTACCTGAATCAGCAAGTGGGTTTGAGCCTTTGGTTTATCTCCGCTGAGGACGACAGCCGGGTTTGTTTCAGGCAGCAGTTTCCGGTTAGTTTTTATGCCACCGGACCCACTGAGACCCTGCGTTCCCTGTGGAAAACCATTTCCGGCCGGCCGGAGGTACTTTCATTGAGCCGAAAACGCAAACAGGACGTTTTTGTTGCCGATCCTGTGGATGTGATGGAGATCAGGGTGGATTCACCCTCCAACCAGGTCAAACTATTCCATGAAATTGAGGAGCTTTTCCCTGAGCTGACCTTTTATGATGCCGATTTGGCCATCAGCACGCGCTATATTGCCCGCTATGGTGCCTTTCCCCTGGCTTTGTGCCAGCTTGAAGTCGACCAAAACGATACCATCCAATCCATCCAGGTCCTGAATGACCGCTGGGAACTGTTTCCTGAACTGCCGCCCCTGCGGATCATGGAATTATTCCCTGATCGTGACCCTTTCCGGGGCACTGTAAGCTCACTGCACCTTCGCTGTGATCGTTTTGAACAAAAGCTGGACATAGACCCTGCCGGCAAGTACCTGCAGCTGTTAGACCAAACTCTGAAAGACTACGATCCTGACATCCTGATCACTGACTGGGGCGACAGCTGGCTGATCCCCTTTCTGGATAAACAATCAGGGCATAAAAGTGTTTCTCTGCAGCTGAATCGCGATCTGAACCGCAGTGTGCGCTGGCAAAAAGAAAGCACCTATTTCTCCTATGGTCACATCATCTACCGCCCTGAAGAAGCGCATCTGTTTGGGCGCTGTCATATCGACCGGAAAGCCGCTATGATGTGGTCTGATTACAGCCTGGATGGCACGCTGGAAATGGCGCGGGTCACAACTTTGCCTATCGAAAAAGCCGCGCGGGTCTCCCCTGGTCAGGGCATTTCAGCCATGCAGGTGATCACAGCATTACAAAAAGATGTTTTAGTCCCTTATCAAAAACGCCAGGTCGAAGAATTCAAATCTGGTCTGGAATTGATTCAATCAGACCGGGGCGGCATGGTCTACCAGCCCATCACGGGGCTGCATACAGACGTGGCTCAGATCGACTTTATCTCTATGTATCCAGCAATCATCATTTTGGGCAACATCTCACCGGAAGTACCGCTGCCGGATGGATTGGAGCCGGCACATGAGGATTTGGGCGTGGTGCCGCTGACACTCAAACCGCTCTATGACAAGCGCGTGTCTATCAAACAGAAAATAAGGACTTATCCTGAAAACCACCCGATGGCCAAAAAGCTTAAAGAGCGAGCCTCAGCGCTTAAGTGGCTCCTGGTAGTCTGTTTTGGCTTTCTGGGCTACAAAAACGCCCGCTATGGTCGTATTGAAGCGCACGAAGCGGTCACCAGAGGCGGACGTGAGGTCTTGCTGCGCGCCAAAGATGTGGCTGAGGAAGAGGGTTTTGAAGTGCTGCATATGTATGTGGACGCGCTTTGGGTCAAGAAAAAGGGCTTCAATAAGCCGGAACACTTCACTGAACTGATCAAAAAGATCAATCATCGCACTGGCTTGACCATTAATCTGGATGGCGTTTATCGTTGGGTAGCTTTTTTGCCTTCCAAAGTTGACCCTCGTATTCCGGTTGCCAACCGCTATTTCGGTGTTTTTCAAACCGGCGAGGTCAAAGTGCGCGGGCTGGAAGCCCGCCGGCATGACACACCCATCTGGATTGCTGCTGTGCAAAAAGAAATGATCGCCCGCTTAGGACAGGCGCGCACAAAATCCGAACTGGAAAGCTGCATCCAGGACGCTTTTGACTACTACCAGGAAGCGCTGCAAACCCTTAAAGCAGGCTTGGTTCAGCCAGAGCAATTGGTGATCAACGGTAAGGTCAGTTACGCCCTGGAAGCCTACAAAGCCTCTACCGCGGCTGTCCGGGCTGCCAGACAAATGCAAAAAGCGGGTATGACGGTTAAGCCTGGTATGCGTGTTCGCTTTGTCTACACCATTGGCGAGCCTGATGTAGTAGCCTGGGATCTTGGTGTCAGAGTTGAGCCGAATTCTCTTGACCTGAATAAATACGTTGAGCTACTGATCCGGGCTGCCACGGCAGTGCTCATCCCTTTTGGTGTTTCAAAGGATATTCTGCGTGAATGGAGCGAGTCAGGTGGGCTGCAATTAAAGCTATTGCCTTCTGGCTATCACAGCCTGACAAAGACCCCTTTATAGCTTGTGAACATTTGAAACTGATCAGCTTCAAACTTTTCCTCGAGGAATTAGCCAATCCATTTGACGCTTAACTTACGCTGCCTTATAATAACTTGTTCGAGGGGAAGTGCTGGAATTGGCAGACAGGCATGACTTAGGATCATGTGCGGTGACGCGTGAGGGTTCGAGCCCCTCTTTCCCCACTTCACAATAAGAAAACGAGGTATACATTGAAAACAAACAAAACTTATACAGATGATCATCAAGTACGCGTAACTGCTGAGTTTGACCAGGAAGTACTGGAACAATTCAAACGCAGAGGCGCGAGAAAAATTGCTCAGCGGACCCGCATCCCCGGCTTTCGCCCTGGCAAGGCTCCCTACCACATGGTGGTAACGCACGTGGGAGAAGCAGCCATCATGGAAGAAGCCATCGACATGATGCTGAATGATGTTTATCCCAAAGTATTAGAACAAGAGAACATCGAACCCTACGGACCTGGAAATTTGGAGAATATTCCCAGTCAAGAACCCCCCATTTTCGAATTCTTGATCCCCTTGGCCCCTGAAGCAGAACTCAACGATGTAGATTCTTTGCGAAAAGCTTATGAACCTGACCAAGTGACCGACAAAGATATTGAAGAATTCATCACTCAAATGAGACAGAATTACGCCAATATTGTTCCGGTTGAAGGCGCTGCGAAGGTTGGACAACTGGTTTACATGACCGTTGAGGCTCAAGATGAAAACGCGCCTGAAGGTTCAGATCCAATTTTGGTAAAATCGTCTCCGCAACAGACTCTTATACCAACCAAGAAGGAAGAAAAAGACTCTGAATGGCCTTTCAAAGGCTTTGCCAGAGAATTGATCGGCAAAAAAGCTGAAGATACGTTTTCAGTTTCTCATACCTTCCCGGAAGATGACAAACAAGGCAGTTTTGCCGGCAAAACAGTCAAGTTTGACGTCAATGTGCAATCTGTGAAAGAACTGGAATTGCCTGCCATCGATGAAGAATTCCTGACCAACATGGGTAATTTCAGTGATGAAGACGAGTTCCGAAAAGCCGTTCGCGATAAACAGGAATCCGACCTGATCGCTGAGTATGACAACAATTATTATCTTGAATTAGTCGACGAACTGCGCAAAAATGCCAGCCTCAAATATCCACCCCAAATGCTGCAAGACGAAGAAGATGAGGTTCTTCACCGCATAGAGCACGATTTGGAACATCGTGGCTTGGATTTGGATGTCTACCTGAAATTGCGCAAGATGGATAAAGATCAGTTTATCGAAGAAGAAGTCAAGCAGACCGCCAAGGACAGGCTTGAACGCTCCCTGGTTATGGATGCCATCACAAAAAAATATGACATCAAAATCAGTAAAGAAGACTTACAAGCAGAAATTACAGGTGTCATCAACTCCCTTTTGATGAGCGGTGAATACGCGGAGGCTGAAAAACAATTAGGTAAGAAAAAATTTACTGAAGCCATTTCAAATGAAGCCGCCAACAGCGCGCTCGAAAAAGCGATCAGAAAACAGCTCAAGGCTATCGCGTCACCTGAACCCGTCGTAGAAGAACCTGCTGAAGAAGAGGCTCCAGAAGAAAAGAAAACTGCAAAGAAACAGGTTTCCAAAAAGAAGGCTGCGGAAACTGAAACCCCAGCGGAAGAAATAGAAACTGCCGAGTCAGCGAACGAGGATCAGGAAGAAAACTAACACTTTTTTAACACTAAGCAAGTAGACTGGACCTAAAAGGATAATAATATGAATAAAAGTGAATTTCAATCCGTAGTCCCAATGGTTGTTGAACGCACAGCGAATGGTGACCGGGCTTATGATATTTATTCCCTGCTGCTAAAGGAACGTATCATTTTCGTCGGATCAGCCATCAATGATCAAGTGGCTAACGTAATTGTTGCCCAGTTGCTTTATTTGAGCCAGGTTGACCCTGACAAAGCCATCCAAATGTACATCAACTCCCCCGGGGGCTCCATCTATGCTGGTTTGGCAATTTTGGATACCATGCAAATGATCCCCAACCCCATCAGCACTGTTGCGGTTGGCGTTACTGCGAGCTTCGGTACAGTTTTACTGGCTGGCGGGACAAAGGGTCAGCGTTATGCCCTACCCCACGCGACCATCCATTTACATCAACCTCTGGGTGGTACTGAAGGTCAGGCCTCTGACATTGAGATCATGGCGCGTGAAATCTTACGCCTGAAAACAGACCTTAACCAGTTTTTTGCTGATGTTACCGGGCAACCTTTGGACGTAATTCAACGTGACACAGACCGTGATTTTTACATGACTGCTGAACAAGCGGTTACTTACGGGCTGATCGACAAAGTTTTAGAACCTCCTCAGAAATAAAATGATCAAAGATCATTTTCCTATGCTAAAAGGCCTCATCCTGGACATGGATGGGGTCATTTGGCATGATACTGAAGCCATTGGGGATCTACCTGAGATTTTCAAAAAGATTGAGAGTCTTGGCCTCAAGTATATTTTTGCTACAAACAATTCCTCAAAGACTATCGAAGAATACCAGGACAAATTGCGGGGACTTGGTCTTGAGGTCAAGCCAAATCAAATCACTACCTCAGCCGAAACGGCTTTTGCCTACATCAGAGATTACTATCCAAGCTTGGAAACGGTTCATATTGTGGGTTCTGAATCCTTGATTCAAAACGCGAAAAGCAAAAATTTCCGTGTACTTGAGGATAGCACTACTGATCGCCCTGATCTTGTTTTGGTTGGGATCGATATGGATTTGACCTATCAAAAAATCGATATCGCTTCAAGATACGTCCGGGACGGAGCTGTTTTTATTGCCACCAATACTGATCCGACCT
>JAQVUC010000104.1 GCA_028699715.1 Anaerolineaceae bacterium
GCGTATGACCACCCCTGGAGGACCTATGGAAAGAAGATAAATGGAAAGCCAGTGCTTACTACTTTATCAACACAATAGGACATTTCTAAATTGCTGAGATTAGGACATTTCTAACTTGCCTTGACATCAAATTTTCATTAGAACCCGCCATATCTCCAGCGATTTTTTGAGCTTTTGTTCACCTTCGAACGATATGGAAAGTCTTATATGCTGTTGTAATGATTTCAATGATCGAAACAACCACGATCACAATCAGGGCAACGGCAAGGGGCAAGGGCAGCATTGCCCAGCGCCCAAACAAGGCGGGCAGTGGTTCGCCATTGAAACCGTTGATATTCCAGCCAGCAAGCTCCTGCAAGCGGGTCACAAATTCCGGATTGACAGCCTGCGGATTGCCAAACCAAACGATAGCTGTAACGATCCCAAGCACATTGGAGACTAAAGTTGAAAAGAATACTTCCAGCGTATGAAAAGCCTCAACATATCGGATGATTGCGTCCAAAAGAGTGGCTGCTATCGAGGCGATCAAGAGATAGCGCACATCAACCAGCACGTCGGGATTGAAAAAGGGGATTGCCCGGTCTGCCAATCCTATGATTGGTATATTAATTTGGGGAAGGACGATGAAAATGACACTGAAGAGAACGGCAAAAATTATGCTTCCAACCGCCTCACCCTTGCCGATGCGATTGCTTTCAGAAGGCACTTCCGGCAAATAATCCAACTCAACTTCATCAACATCCATTTTCACCCCTTTGCGATAAAGAATGGCAAAGATAATAGTCACCCAGGCAAAAGCACCCAGCAATGCCGAGAAAATGGATTCGATCCACTCGACCGCTCCAGTTGTGACCCAGTCAAGGATTGGATTGAGGTCCGTTTGGGTACTTTCAGGTGCCGAAACGATCCAGCTGATCAAGAGCGCCAGGGTCAGCGCGCCTGCCACGGCAATCAAGACGATCTCCAAAACACGCAAGTAAACGCTGTAATGGGGCTGACCGATCAGACAGTTTACTTCAGAAGCCGAATATTTGCGGGCTAATTCTTCAGGATTGCCCAATTCCGTCAAAACCGATCGTACTTTTTCCTCTTCGGTGCCAGGGGCATCAGAGCGTTCTGCCAGCATGCTGGCAATTAATTCGTCCAATTCACGCGAGATCTCTTCCCGCTCTTTTTCGGGTAAATGCCTGGTAACGGCATAAATATATCGTTCAACTAAATTAGTTTTCATGCTTCCTCCGCAATAATTACTTTCACAGTTTGGACTGTTTCATACCAATAGTTGATAAGCCGATCCAAAAACAAGGCTCCCGCTTGAGATAACTGATAGTATTTGCGCGGCTTGTCTGTACTCGTGTCCCAGTCTGAGCTGAGCAAGTTCTGCTTTTCCAGCCGGCGCAAGAGCGGATATACCGTGTTTGCATCCAGAGGGAAACCTTTTTCATCCAAGGACTTAACCAACTCATAGCCGTAAGTTGGCTGTTTGCACTGACTGAGCACAACCAGGTTGGTCAAGCCCCGTCTGAACTCAACGGTTAGATTTTCAAAAGTGTTCTCTAATTCATCCATATCTCTTCCTTTATCCTTACTTGCTTTAGTATACTGTATGTCACACAGTATTGTCAAGTGAATATTATTATTTTCTCCTCAAAAATGAACAGATTTCCGTTTTTTTGCAGGATTTGATTTATAGTTATTGAAAAATTGCGGAGGTGTTGTTTGATTTATCACATTACTACAAAGCCAGCCTTGAAAGAGGCGCAGAAAAAGGGAGTCTATATCCCCTCGGGTTTCGATCAGGACGGCTTCATCCACTGCTCAGACCATTATCAAGTCGAATCAACCGCCAACCGCTTTTATGCTGAGGTGCCAGACCTGATCGTTCTGGAGATCAATCCGGACAAACTTGAAGCGGACCTGGTTTACGAAAACCTGGAGGGCGGCGCCATGCTCTTCCCCCACCTTTACGGTTTTTTGAACCTCGACGCGGTTGTAAGCAGCTTTGAATTTGAGCGTCAGCCAGATGGGCATCTGATCTTGCCCCCCGGGCAGGAACATCCTGAGCCGACCCTGTTCAGCGAATTGCCTTTTGGCACGGCGGGCAAGGTCTTCCGTTCCCCCACCCCCGGCAGCCGCATGTTTGACCCGGATGATAAAGTTCTGCCATTGTATCTGGAAAATAAGATCGATACGGTTGTGGTCCTGAATTCTGAAGAGGAACACTTGCAACACAGCGGTCGGAATTTATTAGAGCGCTATCAGCAGGCGGGTCTGCGCGTCATCTATGTCCCTGTGGCTGATTTTACGTCGCCGCCAAGCGGGTATTGGGATGAAACGGTGCTCGAAGCTATCGCAGCGGCCAGGAAGGGTGAAAACCTGGCCATCCACTGCCATGCCGGGGTCGGACGCACGGGCATGTTTGCCGCCATGATGGCGCATCAACTACTTGGTCTGGACGCGGACGGGGCCATTGACTGGGTCAGACAATACATCCCCTATGCCATTGACACCCAACACCAAAAAGTATTTGTGAGGGAGTATTGCGCCCAAAATTCTTCAAAATAGCCTTCTACTAAGGATACAAAAAAAAAGAGCGAACAAGTAAAATTTGTCCGCTCTTTTTCTAAGTAGAGTTACAGTTATTTGATACTCATGCTGAGGTCAAATTCCACAGCCTGATTGGTGGAATTAAATACGGTGATGATGTAGTTTCCAGCTTCGGGCAACTTGCCTTCAAAGCTATTCGCACCTGCCATCGAGGAAATCAACACGTTGCCGTTGGTATGCCATATGCTCAGTACCAAGCCCTCAGAAGGGTTCAGGCTGACCTTGAGGGTCTGATCTTTGTCACCCCAGGCCACAAAATTATGCGCGCGGTTTGCGGGCACAAGCGCATCCGCAACCATGGAATCTTGATCAGCCGCAAAACTCAGCCGTTCCGGTGCCTGCAAATAGAGGTTGATATCAGCCTCGTAAGCTCCGGTGCGGACATCAATGTACCAGTCGCCAGCTTCGGTGGCAAAGTCGCGGTACCAGGTCCATTTCTGAGAGAAATCGACCATCTCCTTGCCTTTTTCATTGCTGACAGCAATAAAAGCCGAGGTGGTACTGTCCAAAGAGATATCAATCAGCTGCCACTCTGTCAGCCGCAGGGCATAGCGCCTGGTGGTGTTGGCCGGGATGGTATCAACTACGGTGTAGTTGGTTGTGCCGGGTTCAAAACTAACCCTGACCATGCCGCCTTCGGTTTCCAAAGGTTGGGTAGTGGCGGTCGGTGGGACAGCCGTGGTGGCGGTTGGAGGGATTTGGGTCGCGGTGGGAGGGACTTCGGTTGCCGTTGCTTCAGCTGTGGGTAGGCTCTCTGTCGGTTGCTCCTGGGTGACTTCGGCAGTCTCTTCAGCGGGTGGGGGCGTGACTGTCATCAGTTGGGCAAATTTCGTCAGGGTCGCCTGCGCAAAAAGTGCGACTTGAGTTTGCGAATCACCTGCAGACATAGTTGCTGCCGGCAGGTTACAACCAGCCAGCACAACCATGGCAATCAACATGGTTGAAAGTAGTGCGATTTTCTTTTTCATTTAAAACCTCTCTTTGCAGTTGTTTCAATTATGCACATAAATCAGACGCTTTTCAATAACAATAAGTTCCCTTTCCTTATTGCGGGATCTGTTTATACAGATTGTAATCATAAAAATACAAGCCGATCGTGACTGCCAGGGCAAAAACCAGGTATCCAAAAGCATAAGCCAGGGCGTTTGGGCGGGCGGAAGCCCGTATTCTTTCAAAGAATTTCTTCGGCCCCGGGATCAGGTTCAGTATGGCATAAAACAGATAGCCGAGCAGGGTGCCAAAAGTGTTGAGCATCAAATCGTCAACATCAAAGACTCGACCAACCAGTAAGGTTTGAGTCAACTCGATCAACAAAGAAAGGCTCAATCCCAAAAAAATTACCAGCCAGCCCTTGTTCAATCTTTTCTCCAAAAGAGGGATCAGGAATCCATAGGGGTAAAACAGCAGCACGTTGCCTGCCAGGTTTATGAAAACAATCCTTTTCGTGACAGCATCGTCAAATATGGAGGCGTTCTCGATCATTTTGAGGATGCCCTGCAAAGGGACCAGGTTTGCTTTGCTTCCTTGTCTTTCCAGCAGAAATGTAAAAGGCTGAAAGGTGTGATAGAGCAGATAGGCTGTAAAAAGGAAAAGAGCCCAAACGATGGTTTCACGCCAAAGATCAGGTTTGCCGTGCTTGATGGTACGAGTGATACGGCTGACGCCCCAGCCAAACAGGAGCATCAATGCCAGGAATTCCACATCATAAGTAAAATAAATCATAAGAACCTCGTTTTGCATTGTAGTCGATTTTTTGTGTTAACAATTTCCGACCACCGCTCCAAACTACTAAACTTGTGATATTATGGTTTCTGTAACCCAAATGCCCGTATTTCTTTTCAGGAGAAAAAATGAGCAAAACCCTTTTATTGATGAGACATGCAAAATCGAGCTGGAAAGACAAAGAGCTCAAAGATTTTGACCGACCTTTAAAGAAAAGAGGTCTGGAAGCCGCAAAGTTGGTTGGCAAGACTCTAGTCATAACTGATTCTTTGCCGGATGCGGTTCTCACTTCCCCTGCCAAGAGAGCTTCAGAAACAGCTGACCTTGTAATTGAAAACTCCGGGTATCAAGGGACAACGGAATATTTTGATTCCTTTTACATGGGCGAACCTGAGGATTACATCAATGTCCTGCGGGAACTTCCTGACGAATTGGATCGTGTATTGGTGATAGGTCACAATCCTGGCCTTGAAGCCTTGCTACAAGTACTTGAAGGCAAGGTAAACGCGCTTCCAACAGGCGCGGTAGCATTTCTTGAACTTGAGTTGAAACACTGGCGGGATCTAAATCCTTCCACCGTCGGTGAATTAGTAAATTTCTGGGATCCGGATGAAATGGACCTGGAAGAAATTGAGGAAAAGATGGCAAAAGACAAGAAAGATAAAGAAAAGAAAGTCGAAAAGAAAGAAGAAAAGAAGGATAAGAAGGTAAAGAAGGAAAAGAAAGAAAAGAAAGAGAAAAAAGGCAAGAAGTAACGCCGCTTTTCTTCTTTTGACAAGAGGCTGCTCGGTTCAAGCGGAATGATTTTTTCTTCTTGAACGATTGAGAGCCA
>JAQVUC010000105.1 GCA_028699715.1 Anaerolineaceae bacterium
ATGCGCTAAGGTGAGTCCCCGTGTGCGGTAGCCGTTACGATACGTTTGGCGTTCTTCACTTCGTTCGTACAATCCTGCTCCTATCTGGCTTTCTGCCTCCGCGTTCAATACCGCGTTAAAGACCCGTTCGAGTAGTTGGCGAAGGGCATCGCTATACCCTTTTTCGCCATCTCCCAGCATCAGGTCTTTCAAAATCCCGTCATCCAGTGTAAAATTCAATTGAGCCATCTAATTCTCCTCCTTCGATGTTTTTCATTAACCACATTCTACAGGAAGGGGATGAGGTGGCTCTTTTTGTGCCAAGCAATTTACACCACTTTATAGGACACTATCGCCCACCATGGCAGCCACAGCATAAATCATGGCAAGTTTGATATATTTCTTCATTCTAAAATCTCCTTTTCATCATAAAAAATCTGATTAGCTTTCCACACAGATGCCCGTTTTTATCAAGGCGATAAAGTGCCAAAGCGTTTCTATTTTAGCATCATATAAACCTTTCTTCCCACCAATCTCCCATCATACAGCCACTCAATGGTATGATTAAGCCCAAGATAAGCCTCATAAGGAATGAGGGGCATCAAATTTATTTTTGGAGACAGACCATGAAAAAGCTTATCGTTTTTATCACTATCGCCTTATTGATCTTTGGCATAAGCGCTTGTTCACCTGCAAATAAGGGCGATGACGCCAGCACAATAGACAAGATTACAGATCTCAGCAATGAAAATGACACCACGAAAACAGACTCAAAAGAGAAAGTGAAAATCAATCCAGACGAGCTAAGCGATCCAACAGACTTGCCTGAGCCGGAGGAAGAGGAATTCACCGCCACTCTGAGCCCCTTTGAAGAAAAGATAGAGCGGGCAAAAAGCTTATTTGAGAGCCTTCTTGAAAAAGAATACAAGGAAGAGTTGTACTTTTCTGTTTTTTCGGACGATGATGAAGTCATTGTAATCCAGCTGTTTTCCGACGCGGAGACTGAGTTAGGGCAAAAAATTGAAGCATTCGAAGAGGATTTTGCCACAAATGGGACATTAAATAGTGAAAATCAGGCTGAGTGGGACGCAATCATTGAGACTTTCAATGATTTCTGCGCTCAGATAAAAGCAGATTTCCCTGACTTCAAGTATTTTCAAATCCTATCGCATACAGACGGCCAGGTACGATTGCAGATCAACAAAGATTTGCTCATAAGCAACTTTTTTGTTAAATAGCTTCAAGCACGAAGATCTGCTTCAAACAGGTTGAGGCTTTGATTTATGGTGCTTTTTCGGCATTTAGACAATCTTAGGTATTAGCCATTCAGCTTTGTAAAGCAAAAATCCCGCCGGGTTTCCGACGGGATTTCATTTTTCAGTGTTTCTTCCTAAATCACCACGTTGACCAATTTACCCGGCACGACGATGACCTTTCGGATGGTCTTGCCTTCCAGCGCTTCCTGGATCACCGGGCTGCTAAGAGCAGTGGCGCGGGCTTGCTCATCACTAAACCCTGGGCTGAGCATAATCCGATCCCGCAGTTTGCCATTGATCTGCACCACCAGCGTGATTTTATCCTCCACACAAGCTTCCTCGTCCACCTCAGGCCAGGCCTGCTGGTGCACGCTGTAGCCATAGCCCAACTTTTGCCACAGTTCCTCGGCGATATGGGGCGTAACCGGTGCCATCATCAGCAGATACAAGCGCACAGCCTCGTTCCAAGCATCACTGCCCCACGCGCCTGCGTTTTTGGCGCGTGCCATCTCGTTCAAAAGCTCCATCAAACTGGAAACGATGGTGTTGAACTCGAAGTTTTCAAAGTCCCAGGTGATCGATTTGAGCGTTTGGTGCGCCTTGCGCCTTAGCGCGCGCAGGGTTTGTTCGGTGGCGCCTTCTTCAGCCGGCTCCTGGAACATGTACCAAACGCGCCGCAACCAGCGCGCGTTACCCTCGATGCCGGTGCTCGACCAGGGGCCACCCATCTGCCAGCGCGAGAAGAAAATCAAATAAGCGCGTACGGTGTCAGCGCCATAACGCGCCACGAGTTCATCCGGCGCGATCACGTTGCCTCGACTCTTGCTCATTTTTTCGCCATCTTCCCCCAGCACCATGCCCTGATTGCGCAGCTGCAACATGGGCTCGTCGCCGGTCAGCACGCCAATATCACGCGCGGCTTTATGGAAGAAGCGGGTATAAATGAGGTGCATGGTGGCATGCTCGATGCCGCCGGTATAAGTGTCCACAGGCATCCAGTAGCGGAAGGCGTCCGGGTCGAAGGGGCCTTCATTATAGTGCGGGCTGAGGTAGCGCAAGTGATACCACGAAGAGCACATAAAGGTGTCCATGGTGTCGGTTTCGCGCTCGGCCTGGCCGCCACACTTGGGGCAGCTCACAAAACGCCAGTCGGGATGCAGCTTAAGCGGGCTTTCGCCGGTTGGCAACCACTCGACATCGTCAGGCCGCAGTACGGGCAGCTGGTCTTCAGGCGCGGGAACGGTACCGCAACTGGAACAGTAAATCACCGGGATAGGCGCGCCCCAATAGCGTTGGCGGCTCACCAGCCAATCATGCAGGCGATAGTTCACCGCGCGTTCGCCAATACCATGTTCTTCAACATAAGCCAACGCGGTTTCAAAGCTTTCTTCAGCCGGCGTACCGGTTAGGGGGCCGCTATTGACCATCGCGCCACTGGCTTGCACCGACTCGGTCATCTCCTCAGGGGCGGGCAATTCAAGCCCCTCCGGTTGGATGACGATCTTAATCGGCAATTCAAAAGCGCGAGCAAATTCAAAGTCGCGCTGGTCGTGCGCCGGCACGGCCATAATCGCGCCGCTGCCGTAGCTCATCAACACATAATCGGCAATCCAAATTGGAATATGCTCGCCAGAAGCGGGGTTGACGGCATAGCCACCGGTGAAAACGCCGGTTTTTTCGCGGTCGGTCGACTCGCGCTGCATGTCCGATTGGTTTTTAGCCTGAATTTGGTAAGCTTCCACTTCGGCGCGCTGGGCGTCCGTAGTCACTTTTGCCACCAAGGGATGCTCTGGCGAAAGTACCATGAAACTCACGCCCCACAAAGTGTCAGGGCGGGTGGTAAAGACCTCGATCGGGTCGCCGGCTTCGGTGTGGAAGACGACGTTGGCGCCTTCAGATTTGCCAATCCACTTGCGCTGCAAGGTCTTGACATGCTCGGGCCAGTCCAGTTGGCTGTAGTCCAAAAGCTCTTCGGCATAAGCCGTGGTTCTAAAAAACCATTGTTTGAGGTCCTTGCGGATGACAGGCGTTTCGCAGCGTTCGCAATGGCGGTCTTCGCCTTGCACCTGCTCACGCGCCAAGGTGGTGTTACAGCTGGGGCAAAAGTCGACCGGCGACATGCGTTGGTAAGCCAAGCCGGCTTCCAGGAATTGCAGGAACCACCACTGCGTCCAGCGGTAATATTCGGGGTCGGCGGTGATAAGCTCGGCGCGCCAGTCAAAACTGTTGCCCATCATGCGCAGCTGTTTGTCCATGCGCTCGATGTTGGCATAGGTCCACTCTTTGGGGTGGATGCTGCGCTTGATGGCGGCGTTTTCGGCGGGGAGGCCAAAGGCGTCATGACCGATGGGAAAGAAAACGTTATAGCCGCGCATGCGCATAAAACGCGCGCGGGTGTCGGGCGGGGTCATGGCATACCAGTGGCCGATGTGAAGGTCGCCGGATGGGTAAGCAAACATGGTCAAGGCGTAATGCTTGGGTCAGTGCGGTTTCTGAGCCAGCCAGTTCGTTATAGGGCACCGTACCAATGGTCACATAAGCCACAGAGCTGTAAATCACGGCGGTCAATGCCAGACTGGCCAAAATACCGATGGGGATGTTTTTACTGGGGTTGACAATTTCTTCGGCGTCATCCGCGATGACCTCAAAGCCCACATAAGCGTTATAAATCAAAGCAATCGTGGTCAGCATCCGCGCTAAATGAGCTGCCGTACTTTGATTTTCCAGAACCGCGCGGCCAGAGTTGAAGACCTCCTGGCTAAAACCAAACTCACTGGTAAGCCCTTTGACGATATAAGTGATCAGAACAGTCAGCAAGAACATACCCAAAATGAGCTGCAAGTTTCCGGCTTTTGAGACACCGCGAATGTGCAAAATGCCCATGACGGTGATGACGGTGAGGGCTACCAGCGTGATGGTAAGGTGGTTTTTGGCGACACCAGGCACAAGCACAGATAGCGAATAGGCAAAACCGACCGAGCTTAAAGCGGCATAAAAAGCACTCGACAGACAATCCAGCGAGCCAACCACAAAATGCAACCAGCCCTTGCCAAAGGCTTCGCCGATGTAGGTCATCGCGCCACCACTAAAGGGGAAGAAGGTCGCCAGTTCACAATAATTGAGGGCAATGCTCAGGGTCAAAAAACCACCGATGATCAGTGCGAGCACCGTCTCGGGGCCGGCGATGCCAGCGGCATGACCGGTGAGCACAAAGATTTCCGCGGCAATCGTGCCGGCAGCGCCAAGCATAATCACTTGGCCAAGATTGAGTTGGCGTTTAAGTTTTCGTTGAGCCATACTAACTCCCAAAAGGCCTTGAATGAGGGTCTTTCCTTGAAATAAGTTATCGTAATTTTACTCTGATTTATTTCTTTTGAGGAGATAATTTTTGACCATAGTTATGCTGGATAAGCAATCCTGCACCTTTTCTTTACAGACTGAAACGGGCACAATCTCCTCTTTGCAGGAGATTATTTAGAATCTCCGTATAACAGGAGATTAATAATAATCTCCTCTCTACAGGAGATTAATGAAGTCTTAAGGTATAATGCTTGGTATGATAGGTTTTTGAAAAAGGAGGAGCGTATGAAAAACACGCCAAAAAAATATATAGCCCTCATTGGCGACCTTATTGATTCCAAGAAAATAAAGAATCGCAAAGAAGTGCAAGTTCAGCTCCTCGATGTGTTTGACAAAATTCAGCAGCTGTATGGCGCGCAAATCGTGTCAAAATTCACCTTGACAGTAGGCGATGAGTTTCAGGCATTACTCATTCCCCAATCTTGCGTATGGAAACTCATCGACCATCTCAGCATCCTAAGTCCCAGCCCTTTTAGATTAGGCTTGGGATTAGGCGAAATAAGCACACAAATCAA
>JAQVUC010000106.1 GCA_028699715.1 Anaerolineaceae bacterium
AAAGCGCGTCCAGCATAGTTTTATCATTTGGCAGGGCTTTGCCTAGCGCCGCGATCCCATTGATCCCGGCCTCTAATGCCTGAACCCAATCTGCGAGTTCTATCTCCATTTTCGGGCCAATGCTCATGCCAGCCTTCATGAAGAGGGTGGAATAAAGCGGTCCACCAGCCCCACCGACTTTTGACAAAAGAGTCATAGCAACAGTTTTTAGGATTGTGCCGATATCTTTGTCTTCGACAGCAGGAAGTTTTTCCAATACAGCTTTGAAACCGCGTTTCATGTTGGCGCCGTGATCGGCGTCACCAATTTGACGGTCAAGCTCGGTCAACAGATCCGTATTATCTTCAATTATTTGGGCATAAATTTTCACCCAATTTACAACATCTTCCTTTGAAATAGCCACATTTGCCTCTTTAAGCCGCTACTGGAGTTTTTAAACTCCAGTAGCGTATGCCTTGCTTTATATACCCCAGCGCATTCCGGCGGTTTTTACCGGCGCGTCCCAGAGTTTTTTCAGATCCTCATCCATCTTCAGTAGAGTAATGGATGTGCCAGCCATTTCCAGGCTGGTAATGTACGGACCAATGAGATGGCGGACCACTTTGATGCCCTTGGATTCGAGCAATTCCACCGCTTTTTTGTAAACGATGTAAAGTTCGATCAAGGGAGTGCCGCCCATACTGTTGACAAACAACAGAACTTCATCTCCTTCTTTAAAAGGAAGGTCCTCAATAACAGGTGTGAGAAGCATCTCAGTGACCTTGTCAGCTGGTTCAACTTTCATGCGGTGACGGCCAGGTTCTCCATGGATACCGATACCGATTTCCATTTCCTCTTCTGTCAGGTCAAATGAAGGTTTGCCAACATGTGGAACAGTGCAGGATGTCAGCGCCATTCCCATGCTGCGACCCTGACTGTTGACCTTGCGAGCCAAATCTGCACATTCCTTGAGGGAACGTCCTTCTTCAGCGGCAGCGCCAACAATCTTTTCCAACAGAACGGTGAGACCGACGCCTCTGCGACCGGCGGTCCAGGTACTGTCTTGAACAGCCACGTCGTCATCGACAACAACTGATTCAACTTCAATGCCTTCGCCACGAGCTAAATCAGCAGCCATGTCAAAGTTCATCACGTCGCCAGTGTAGTTCTTGACAATGTGCAGAACTCCAGCGCCGCCATCAACGGCTTTGGTTGCTTCGAGCATTTGGTCTGGGGTCGGGCTGGTGAAGACTGCGCCTGGGCAGGCTGCGTCTAACATGCCCAAACCAACAAAACCGCCATGCATAGGTTCGTGACCGCTGCCCCCACCAGAGACCAAACCGACTTTTCCTTGAACTGGGGCGTCAGCCCGGACAATATAATCTGGGTCATAGAAGACTTTAACCAGATCCGGATGGGCCAACTCAATACCTTTGAGTTCTTCTTTTACAACATCTTCAGCTTGATTTATCAATTTTTTCATATAGTCTCCTTTTTAACTTGGCACAACCTCGTCATGACCAAGTGTCATTCAGCGGTCGTCAAATAAATTATTCCTTTGAAGGCAGGTTTTTAGTTACCAGCACATCATAGAGGAAGAAGCCGATAGGACCAGCGATTGCAGGAACAAGCACTGGGGGGATCAGCCAGTAAAGACCTTCAAACAAGCCAGTTGTACCTGCAATGGCTCCGAAGATTCGGGGACCGAGGTCACGGGCAGGGTTGATGGAATAGCCAGAGGGGCCACCAAGTGACAGACCAACAGCCAAAACAGCGAAACCAACGATGAAACCACCGAGGTTATCTTTGAGGCCGTTGTTCTTGAGATCACCACTGGCAGCAATACCCCAAATCAGGACGAAAGTACCGAAGAGTTCTGCGATTGAGGCAGTTAACATGCCATATGTTCCTAATGCTCCTGAACTTTCAGCGCCGAACCAGGCCTGTCCGAAGGTTGAACCAGGACCAGTTGACCAGACGTTGGGCATACCAGCAGCTACGAGGCCTTCGCGGTAGATCAGATAAACAGCGGCAGCACCAAGGAAGGCGCCAATCATCTGTGCAACGATGAAAGGAAGGACCTTTTTCCAGGGGAAGCCACGGCGGGCAGCTAAACCAAGGGTTACAGCGGGGTTAAGGTGGGCACCAGAGATACCAGCAGAAACATAGACTGCGATAATGACTGCGAATGCCCAGCCGATTGTGATTGTGTTCCAGTTGTATGCGGTTCCGGCAACACGAGGTGCCAGACCAACATTGGCGACAACACCATCACCGAGCAAAATCAGGATGAAGGTGCCGAATACTTCGCCGATAAATTCTTTCATTGTGCGATTATCCATGAGTAGATCTCCTTTTTGAAATTAGTTTAAATAATTTTGAAATACTGGTTTGGTGCGAAATTAGGTTTTTTCCGATAGACTCCTCACTTTCTAAAAAAAAATCAACTAAATTTAAGGTACTGAAACTCCCCCACTGCAACATGTAAAAATACATGGAGCTTGCAAACTACTGTCGTTATTATTGATCATCAGCCGATAAATTGCAATTACCAACTTATTATCCTTTTTTTGCCTTGATCTAAAAAGAATACTTATTTATGGTGAGTATGTGCGGCCTAAAAATGGCTTGCATATACTATAACACATTTGCTATTTTTAATACACAATTTTGCATATTTTGTACAAATAAGTCAAGGTATTTTTTGTTTTTTGAAATTTTTATTAGTTTTTTCCTGTTAGCGTAGTATAATAGCCAGAAAGATTTACCAAGTCACATTTTTGTATAAGATTTAGAAATTGTTCAACCCAATTTTCTCATCAAAGCGGGTCATGACTCAAAAAATATTAAGATCACACAAGTCCAAAATAACATACCTTCAAGGTATTTATTCAATTTACATAAAAAATCACAGATGGAGGTAAGTGTGCAAGAAAAATACGATTACATCGTAATTGGGGGAGGCGTAGTCGGCGCAATGATTGCCCGATGGCTTTCCCGATACGAAGGCAGGCTCCTGCTGATTGAAAAAGAAGCTGATATCGGCATGGGCTGCTCTTCGGCTAACACAGCCATTGTCCATGCGGGATATGACCCCTTACCAGGATCGCTGAAAGCGCTCATGAACGTGCGCGCCAACCCAATGTGGGACCAATTAGCTGGAGATCTTAACTTCGCCTTTGAGAGACGGGGTGACTATGTTGTAGCTGTTGGCGACGAAGAAGTACCGCTGGTAGAAAAGTTGATGGATCAAGGACGCAAAAATGGCGTTCCGGGTATGCTGATGATCGATGGAGCTGAGATGCGCTCACGCGAACGCAGCATCAACCCTGAAGTCAGCGGCGCGCTTTGGGCTTCAACCGGTGGTATTTGCGACCCCTTCCAGGTCACGGTTGCCGCGGCGGAAAATGCTGTCATGAACGGCGCGACCGTCCTGCTCAACACAGCCTTCATCGATTTTATTTGGGAAGGTAATCGCGTTATCGGTGTCAAGACCAATAAAGGCGACTTTTTAGCGCGGTGGGTGATTAACTCAGCCGGTATCTATTCTGATGAGGTCATGCACAAGGCAGGAGTTCGACCTGAATTCATCATCAAACCTCGCAAAGGCGAATACTTCATCTTTGACCGAGCTGAAGTACAGATCCACAACGTGCTCTTCCCCGTGCCTTCAAGCAAGGGTAAAGGTATTCTGGTCACCGGAACGCTGCATGAAAACACGATTGTAGGACCAAATGGCAATGTGATCGACGATAAGGAGGACACATCCCTCACAAAGGACGGCATGGATGAGTTGGTTCAAGGAGCTTTGAAACTGGTCCCAAGCCTGAACTTGCGCCATTCCATCGCCAACTTTGTTGGTCTGCGACCGATGGGTAATGGGCCCTGTATGACCCCGGGAATCAATTACAACAATGATTATGTGATCGAGGTTCCGGAAAAGGTTCAGGGTTTCGTCAATTTGGGCGGTATTGAATCACCTGGTCTGACTTCTGCCCCGGCCATTGCTGAACGGGTGGTTGACCTGATGAAAGATGCCGGAGAGGAATTTGTGGCGAAAAAAGATTGGGATCCAATCCGCCCCGGACGTCCGCGTTTCTCCAAGATGACTCATTCTGAACGTAAACTCCTCTGTGACATGGACCCGCGTTACGGTCGTGTGATTTGCCGATGTGAAAATGTGACTGAAGGCGAAATTTTAGCTGAGATCCACGCTCCCATCCCAGCCCTCACTTATGATGCCATCAAGAGACGCACCTGGTTGGGGACTGGCCGCTGTCAGGGTGGCTTTGATATGACCCGTGTAGTGGCAATTCTTTCCAGAGAACTTGGCGTTTCACCCTTGGAAATCACGAAAAAAGGTCATAGTTCCGAATATCTTGTCCGGACGACGAAAGTGTTGGAGGCCGCTAATGATAATTAAGAAGAAATACGATGTGGTTGTGATTGGTGCTGGTCCTGGCGGTCTGGCCGCCGCCATTGAAGCGAAAAAGGGCGGCGCGGATGACGTTTTGGTGATTGAACGAGACGTTGAACTGGGCGGGATCCTTTTACAATGTATTCACAATGGCTTTGGTCTGCAAACCTTTAAAGAAGACTTGCCCGGTCCTGAATACGCACAGCGCTATATCAACGAAGCCAAATCTTTGGGCATCTCTTTCCTGATGGACACCATGGTCATGGATGTGACTTCGCAGCGAAAACTCTTTCTTTCCAGCCGTGATTTTGGCTACCTTGAAGTAGACGCCCATGCCATCGTACTTGCCATGGGCTGCCAGGAACGCACACGCGCCCAGGTTCGTCTGCCAGGTTATCGTCCTAATGGCGTTTTCACTGCCGGCACGGCCCAGCGCTGGGTCAATGTGGAAGGCTACATGCCCGGTAAGCGCTTTGTTATCCTGGGCTCAGGCGACATTGGCATGATCATGGCCCGCCGCCTGACCTTCGAGGGCGCCAAGGTCGAACGTGTTTTGGAAGTGATGCCTTATCTTTCAGGCCTGACCCGTAATTACGTGCAGTGCCTGATGGATTTTGATATTGAACTTCAACTTCAGCATACGGTAAAAATCATCATTGGTAAGAAACGTGTTGAAGCCATTGAATCGGTGGCGGTGGATG
>JAQVUC010000107.1 GCA_028699715.1 Anaerolineaceae bacterium
CCGCTCTTCCGATCTAGGGGGCTGGCAGCCAGCGAAAAACCAGGTAGCGGCTGGGGACCGGTTGTTGACAGAGCAAGTAGCGATGTTCTTCAGTGAAGATCAAAGGGGATCGTAGGGAAGAACTTAAGAAAACGAAAACCGCAAAAATCACAAAAGATAGTAAAAGCAGCGTTGAAACAATGGTGATTGCCGGCATTGGGGAAGCTAGCTGGAAAAACCTCAGCACACCTTTGGCGGCGAAAATCAAGACCATGAAGAACCATATGGTGAAGAAAATGATCAAATAAAGAAGATAAAACTGATTTGAAACCGTGCGCTCTTCAGGATCGTAGCTGACCAGCGCTAACCAATACCTCAAGTCGTAATATTCCTGGCGGCTTCGCAAAAAATCGATTGCCAGTTTTGCCTGGTCTTTTATCATGATGCCAGCGTGGAACTATCTGAAGCGATCCGCCCTTCAACCAGCTCCAGCGTTCGATCAGCCAGTTGAGACGTGAGTTGGGGACTATGCGAGCTCAGAAGGATGCTGCTGCCCTGTTCTTTTCGGCGCTGCAATTCCTCCACCAACAATTCCGTTCCCTGGGTATCCAAGGCTGAGGTCGGTTCATCCAATAGCAAGACATTTGAAGGGCGTATCAGTCCCAATAGCAATCCGAGTTTCAGGCGCATACCTCGGGAAAAGTGATGTGGGAAATGCTCGCGCACGTGCCAAAGGCCAAAATCCTTGAGAAGTTTTTCTGCTCGCTGATCAAAACCATCCAGGGTACTGTTTGCGGCGGCAATGAACCGCAGATGCTCCCAGGCCGTCAATTCCAGAAAGAAACGGGGGACATCCGGGACATAGGCTAAATGTTCTCTGGCTTCCTTTTCCTGCTTAATGATGTCAAAACCCATCACTTTGATATTGCCCGTAGTGGGGGGAAGCAGATAACTGATGCAGTTCAGGAGCGTTGTTTTCCCTGAGCCGTTGTGCCCTTGCAGTACGACCAACTCACCAGGTGCGATACTTAAGTCGATTGGATATAAAGCCTGGAAATCCTTGAACTTTTTGGTCAGGCCGATAGTTTGCAAGGCTGGTGTTGTCGGAGTCATAAGGTAGTCTTACTGATTCAAGCCTGTCAGGTTCAAAAGGGGAGAACCGGGTTGAATCCCATTTTGCTGTAGCAGATTCAGCAGTGCCAGGTTGACAGCATGACTGACCTGGACAAAAACGCTGAATTGCGGATCGGTGACAGTGTAAGCAACCTCAACTTCCAGGGAAGTTGGCGTAATGCTTTTGAAGCGGGCTCGTCCAAAACGAACATTTTCAATCTTATTTAGTGTCTCTTCAATTTCAGCAGCCAAACCATCAAGCTTTTCAACTGGCGTATCCAAAGCCAGCGGAAGGCTGAGGATATGAAAACGTTCTTCCATCCGGCTGAAATTTTGAAGGGGATTTGCCAGCAAATTGGAGTTTGAAATAACCAGATCTTCTCCACTTACGTTGCGCAAAGTAGTGGATTTGACCCCTATTTTCTGTACAGTGCCAGAGAACTCGCCAATTGTAATGCTGTCACCAACATCAAAAGGTTTGTCCAGGCGAATCGTCAGGCTGGAAAGCAGATCACCCACAAAACTTTGGGCTGCCAAACCAATGGCAATGCCGCCCAAGCCGAGACTTGTGATGATATTAACAATGCTGAGATTGGGGATGCTCTCAAGCACAAAGATGATCAGGATCATCCAAAGTAATACTCTTACGCCCATGGCGATACCACGGATAGAACTACGTTTTGTCAGCTCATCTTCAGGAACTTTGTCAAGTTCCTTATCCGCTACCATTTTGATCAACTCTTCCACGCAGAATCCAACCTGAAGAGCAAGAATGCTTGAAAAAATCACGCGCAGGAATTGCAGCAGTTCAGCAGGAAGGGTCAAAAAGTGAGCAGCCGCCCATAAGGCAACCGCAATCAGAGTTGCCCAATTGACCCGACTCAAAATGCGAAAGAGGATCAAAGCTTTCTCTTGCTTTTTTACCTGATTCCGGCTAAACATTACAATTAATCCCAGCACAAAGGCAGTAAGAACAAAAGCGACTAAAGCCTGGGTCCAGGCCGATAAGGAATTACCAAAAAATGTCTCGGTCATGGCTAGATTTTATCACGGAGGATCGGGAACTTGGACGAGAAAGACGCAAGCTTGTAAACTTTTTATAAAGCATTAACAAAGAAATAGTATAGTTATGTATCAGAATGATGAAATTTGTGAGGTTCGTATGAGAAAAAGAAATCAGATCCTTCGGCTTATGGCCTTTTTGTTAGTAATATTCCTGGTGGGTTCAGCCTGCCGCATTTCCAGGCGAGATGTGGAAGAAAGCGTTCCTCCCATTCTGGAACCCCAAACCCAACTGACTGTTCCAACACCGTTGCCTGTTGAGGAGCCACCCTTAATCATCGTTCCGGAATACGCTGCCCTGGAAGGTAGTTTGGAAGCACTGTATGAAATAGCCAGTCCGGGCGTTGTATCGCTGCAATTTTCCAACGCTCAGGGCGGTGGACAGGGAACTGGTTTTGTGATCGATAAAGAGGGTCACATCGTTACCAACTACCACGTTGCCAGCGACGCGGAAAACCTGGAAGTCCATTTCCCATCCGGGCTAAAGGTTTATGGTGAGGTGATCGGCACTGACATGGACTCAGATCTGGCCGTGATCAAAGTGGATGTTGATCCTGATGAATTGGTGCCCTTGACTCTGGGTGATTCAAACAGCATCAAAGTCGGGCAAACCGTTGCGGCCATTGGCAACCCCTATGGCTTGAATGGCACCATGACTGTTGGTATCGTTTCTGCCCGCGGGCGTGTGCTTGATTCGATGCGCCAGACTGAAACTGGCACCTATTACTCCTCAGGTGATACCATCCAAACTGACGCGCTGATCAACCCGGGAAACTCCGGTGGACCTTTGCTCAATCTCAATGGTGAAGTGATTGGAGTCAACCGCGCCATTCAGACAGCAGGCGTGAGCATCACTGGTGGCGCAGTCAATACCGGCATTGGTTTCGCGATTTCATCCAACACGGTCCGCAGGGTCGTTCCTTCTCTGATTGAGAACGGCTTTTACGCCTATCCCTATCTGGGCTTGTCCAGTTTTTCCAGCATGTCATTGTATATGATCGAGGCTTTGGATCTGCCGCAACCCACAGGGGCTTATGTGGCCAGTGTAGTGATTGGCGGACCAGCCGACAACGCTGGCATCAGGGGAGGGACCGCGGCTACTTCGATCCAGGGACTGGCTGGCGGAGGCGATTTGATCGTAGCTGTGGATGGGATCGAAATCAAGGATTTCAGTGAGCTGATGAGTTACCTGGTCTTGAACACGACTGTAGGTGATGAAATTATGCTGACAGTGATCCGCAATCAGGAAAAAATCGATATCCCGGTCGTATTGGGCCAACGCCAATAAGGCGAATAAGGAGCAATTGGGCGGTCATTATGACCGCCCTTTTTTGTTCTTATTTGGAATAAAAATCCTTGCGGATTTGCGGGTCGCGAGACATGCCCGCCATGAGGATGTCGAGCAAGTTTTGCAGTAAATCCTGAACCAGTGGGTCGCTGCTCAACTCCTGGTTGGCTTCGATCGTTTTTCCTGAATCTTGTTCCAGGCGTTCTAACAAATAAGGCGAGAGCCAGCTGGAGAGCACCTCCAGGGCGTAAGCTGCCAGGTCCGTATCCACCCAAGTGGCTATGTCGTCGTGCAGAATGCCTTGAGAAAGGAAGGCGTGAAAGCGTCCGTCGCCTGAGAAGCGCTGCCCGGTTTCCGGATCGATCGAGCTGGTGATCGGGTTCTCAAATTTGTGCCGTCGTTCAACTTGTGACAGGCGCGGGTAGTTGAGCTCAAAGGCCAAATCTACTAACAATAAGCGCTGCAGGTAGCGAAAAGTATCCATGTTCCCGGATGGTGAAGGCAGGCTGGAAATCAAGCCTAATTTGCGTTTCTGAGCGATTTTGAGGATGTGTTGGTAAAGATCCTCCAGGTTTTCGAAGTATTGGTAGAAAGAGCCCTTGGCAATTCCTGCCTTGCTGACAATCGTGTTTACCGAGGCTGAATTCAAGCTGTTTTCCGCAAACTCTTCGATGGCGACCGTTTCGATCCTGGCGCGTTTGTCTTCTGATAAATTAAAAAATGTTTCTTTTGGCATAGTCCCTCATTGTGACCGACTGGTCATATTATATGCAGATGCGCACATTTGTCAAATGCTTTGTCGCAAATTCTGAAAGCGCGTGGAATATTTGTTGAAGTATGGCAAGAATTTCAGGCTGTAGATCAAAAAAAGTTTTCACGATCGTGAAGGTATTTTAGACAAAGACCTCGCGTTCCCAACAATATGGGTTAAAATCCTG
Source organism: Anaerolineaceae bacterium (assembly GCA_028699715.1). Taxonomy (GTDB): domain Bacteria; phylum Chloroflexota; class Anaerolineae; order Anaerolineales; family Anaerolineaceae; genus Mesolinea. The sequence goes on from JAQVUC010000107.1 coordinate 4,381, forward strand.
CTATGGAACACATTTACAGCGACCGCAGGGAATATTTCAAAAGGGATAAAAATGAACGCTGCGTATTTTGTGTTGCTCAGCAAAAGGAAGATAATTTCAACAACCTGATCATCCACCGGGGCAAGGATTGCTTTGTTATCCTGAACCTCTATCCCTATTCGAGCGGGCATATCATGGTTGTCCCAAACGAACATACCAACAGATTTGAAGATCTTTCCCCCGAATTGTTGTCCGAAATGATGATGCTGGTTCAAAAGGGCATCCGTGTTTTAACCCGCGCTTACTGCCCCCAGGGCTTCAACGTGGGCTTGAACATCGGTGATGCTGGCGGAGCAGGCATCAAGGAACACATGCACATCCACGTCATTCCCCGCTGGATTGGCGACGCCAACTTTATCACTGTGATCGGCAAAACCCGTGTCATGCCGGAGTCTCTGGAAGAAACCTATGACCGGCTGCGTGAAGAGTGGCAGGCCGATTGCGAAGAGTAGTCAATTACGAGAAAAGGGGCTGAGGCTCTTTTTTTTTGCTTTTTACTCCAAAATCACTTCGATTATCTTTAGTTGTTTTCTTTAAGTGCGAGTGTCAAGGCAAGTTAGAAATGTCCTAATCTCAGCAATTTAGAAATGTCCTATTGTGTTGATAAAGTAGTAAGCACTGGCTTTCCATTTATCTTCTTTCCATAGGTCCTCCAGGGGTGGTCATACGC
>JAQVUC010000108.1 GCA_028699715.1 Anaerolineaceae bacterium
AAGCAAAGACACCTGGACATGGAACCCGGTACCCGGGCAAGAGTTTGTTTACAGTGTAAACGTCTGCAATAATGGTCCGACTGGCAGTACTGAATTAATTCTGACTGACACTTTACCCGATGCAGTAACCTTTGTCGACTCGTGGGGCGGCTATGCGGGTTGGGAGGAGGTTTCCCTTGTCGAACAGACATTGACCTTAATGTATCCTTCAATCCCTGGCTGGAGTTGCCGGGATGTCTACATGCAAGTGAGCTTGAGTCCCGATGCCCAGGTAAATGATGAGCTGATCAACACAGCTGTGATTTCTGCGGACAATGATGACCCAGATGAAGAAGATAACCAGACCTGGCTCTCTCACAATGTAAGCGAACCCTATATTGATCTGTCTGTTGATCTGAACTGGCATTGGGGCAGCCTGGTTCCGGGAGGGCAGTACCGCTATGGTATATACTTCAGGAACAACGGAAACATGCTTGTGCCTGGTCAGATCGCAGTAAGCACAACCTTACCTACTGGAACCAGCTTTGCTGGTTGGGACCATTGGGAATGGGCAAATATTATTGGTGATCCTGAGGTAGTCGGTAATACTGTGACCTGGCAGGTAGGTGATTTGGGAGCGGGGTATTCCGGGGCAATCGAGGTCTATGTAAACATCGATGCTGGAGTATTACCCGAAACAGAGTTGCTCCACAGTGCCGGTATCGAAGTGCAGGTTGATGAAGAGGATACAGAAAATAACAGTGCAGGATTTAGCGAGATTGTGCGAGACCATGGCCCTAACCTGCGCATCAGCAAATGGGGAGATTGGCATGGAGACAGCCGCAACGCCTGGTACAGCCTAAGGGTAGAAAACATTGGCGATGAGACTGTGGAGGATGTGTTGATCACGGACATTTTGCCAGCAGAGATGGAACTCGATGGGGGTATTGGTGTGAATTATGGGGAACCGTTTGAAGTCAACACCTATGAAGACTATTTCACAGTAACCCTTGACCGGCTCGAACCGGGTTGGAACCCGGAGATTAATTTTAACACGCGCATACCTGAGGAAATGCCAATAGAACTCGGTACAGTTTTTACCAACACAGCGAGCGTATCCCCAACTGAATACGATATTTACGTTGAAGATAACTCAACCAGTTTTGACCTGACCTACACCAGCGGATCAAGACCTTACCTGCACATTGATAAGTGGATGACAAGTGGGGAGCCAGGTGTGGGCGGCAATGCGACCTTCCATGTCCAATACATAAACCAGGGAGGTGCTGTTGCCACTGGAGTCGAACTGACTGACGTCCTGGTGGGAATGACCTACATCAGTGACACTTCAGGAATCACTCCCACAGTCAATGTCAGTGGGAGCGAGATTGCCTGGGAGATAGGCGATCTTGAACCCGGTGATTGGATTGGCTTTGAAGTGTTTGTCGAGATCGATTACGCATTGGACGAACTGCTCCAGAATACGATAGAGATCACCACCACCAGCCTCTATCTTGACGGCGATCCGTCTGAAAGGAGCAGCTATTGGGAGGGAAATGTACTTGAGAATGCCACGCAACTCAGTATTGGTAAGAGCCCCTGGACAGAGAACCCCGCGCCGGGAGAGACATTTATCTACCAGATTAGTGTATGCAATAATGGTCAGACTGCCAGCTCAGATGTAACACTGACGGAAACCCTGCCAGCAAACACGACCTTTGTAAACTGGATTGGTACAGAACCTGGTTGGACAGAGACGTCTCAATCGGGTCAGACATTGGAATTAGAAAATCCAACAATTTCAGCAGGGTCGTGCTATGGTGTTTACGTGGAGGTCTTATTGGACCCTGAAGCTCAACCAGGTGATTTGATCACAAATACGGCGACAATCAGTTCCTCATCTGATCTGAGCCAGGGAGATGACACAGCCACATATAACCACTATGTAGGTGAACCTTACGCGGATCTGGCGATTTGGGCAAACTTCAATTGGGGTTCGCTGACACCAGGCGGGCATTACCGCTCTATCCTGCAATTTCGTAACCAGGGCAACCTGGGAGTTACATCATCTGAAAACATTTATGTCACCGCAACATTACCGGCAGGAACCAGCTTTGCAGGCTGGGATAAATGGGATTGGGGAACAGTAGGAGAACCAACTGTGACTGCTGAAACAGTCTCCTGGTTGGTGACCGATCTCGACCCTGGTGCATGGAGCACAATCGAATTGTGGTTGGATATCAACAGCGAAACTGCAATTGGCACGGAACTCGTCAATGAGGTATCCATTACTGAAAAGATAGGCGAGACCTATACTGAAAATAACTATGCCATTTACGCTGAATTTGTGTGGGCTCATGGGCCTAACCCTCGAATTCGCAAATGGGGAGACTGGCACTCTTACGGCGATGGTCACAACGCCTGGTATCACATACAGGTCGAGAATATCGGTGATCAAACAGTTGACGGTGTGTTGATTACCGATGATTTGCCAACAGGTATGGTGCTTGACGGAGACGTTGGAGTAGGGTTCTGGGAATATTCTGAAGTCACCGACTATGGTAATTATTTCACCGTGTTTCTAGACCGGCTTGAACCGGGCTGGAATGTTGGTATGGACTTCAATGTGGTCATCCCAGGCGAAGATCCTGTGCTGTGGGGGCAAGTCTTCACAAATACAGCGACAATTACTGAAGATCCTACAGAAACAAACCCGGAAGATAATTCTGCCGAATTTGTCTTAGGCACTGGAACGGATATGTTCGTTGAAAAAACCTGGCTAAATGGTGAAATTCTGCCAGGGGAACAAGTGGAGTTCCTGTTGGAATTTGGCAATAAGCAGCCCGGGCATACCCCATGGTGGGGCATGACAGGCAATGCCATCCTGGTGGATACGTTGCCAGAAGGAATGTCTTTTGTTTCATCCTATTGGCACTGCTATCAGGAGGAGGAATGGTGTGAATTAATACCTGAACAGGATGGCCAGACATTAACTTGGTCGACGTGGCCGTTGGGCCCCGGTGTAAGTCACGTGATGGTCCTGACTGTATTGATTGATGAAGAAATACAAGAGGGGAATACACTTGTAAACACCTTCGAGATATCCAGCGATCAACCGACCGTTGACATAGATCCTTTTATGGAAAACAATACAAGTACTTACGATCCTGGAGTCAATTTTGTAGCACCGACGATCACAAGCGCTAACAGTACCACCTTCACAGTTGGCAGTTTGGGTAGCTTCACTTTCACCTCCAGTGGTAGTCCTACCTCACAAATAACGTATACGGGGACGTTACCAGTAGGGGTGGGATTTGTGGACAACGGCGATGGCACTGCAAAACTTGAGGGCACTCCGGCTACAGGTACGGAAGGGGTTTACGAGCTCACTATCACTGCTAGTAATGGGGTGTTACCGGAAGACACACAGACTTTCACGCTGACGGTTGTTCCAGCTCCAGCTGCCCCAATCATCACCAGCCCGGCCATTACCAACTTCAAAGTTGGAATCCCGGGCAGCTTCACGGTTACCGCAACCGGTAATCCAAGCCCAACGTTTTCCTATACTGGCAGCTTGCCGGATGGCGTTACACTGACGTCAGCCGGTTTGCTTTCTGGCACAGCAGCAGAGGGAACTGGCGGAGTTTATAGCCTTACGATCACTGCCAGCAATGGGGTTGAACCCGATGATACACAAAGCTTTACTCTTGTCGTAAGCGAAGCTCCGGAGTTCACAAGCGAGGACAATACAACTTTCACAGCAGGAATGTTGGGCAGTTTCACAATTACAACGAGTGGATATCCAAAACCGGCAATTACTACTGGAGATGCTTTGCCGGCCTGGTTGAGCCTGGTTGACCAGGGTGATGGCACGGCAATTCTTTCTGGGACACCACCTGATGAAAATGGCGTAGATTACATTCTGTTAAATGCCGACAATGGTGTCACACCGGACGCGGAGCAGAACTTCACGCTGACATGGGAGAAGAGCAGCGGTCTGATGCTCTACCTGCCGTTGATTTTGAAGTAAGCTTAATTTAGCTTTCAAAAGCATTAATCCAAGAGGCTGACTTGATTCAAGTTGGCCTCTTGAACTTAAGTAATCATGCTTTCAATCTAAGATAAAAAGAACTTTTGGCGGTTATGGCTATCCTGAAGACTGTAAAAATCAATCAGATTGGGTATCCACCACGTGACAAAGACAATTTTCCCTCTCTGCTGGATGATATAATTTACAAAACTTGTGAGAGGTGCGCATGAATGATTATTTAACTTATCAAGAAATCGACGCGGCTGCAAATGCTGTTCGTGCAAGAATTACTACTATCCCTGAAATTGCTCTGATCCTGGGTTCCGGGCTGGGTGAATTGGCGGATTCTGTTGAGAATGCCAGCATCATTCCAACCAATGAGATCCCATTCTGGCCGGTCTCCACAGTCCCTGGTCATAAAGGTCGTCTGGTGATTGGAAAGTTGGAGGGCAAGCAGGTCTTAGTGCTTCAGGGCAGAACGCATTTTTATGAGGGTCACAGCATTTCCCAAATCGGGCTGCCCATTCGGGTCATGCAGCGTTTGGGAATTAAGACCCTGATCCTGACCAATGCCTCCGGCGGACTGAATGACGATTTCTATCCGGGTGACATTATGCTGATCAAAGATCACCTGGCTCTTTTGCCAATGGCCGGTGAGAATCCGTTGCGCGGACCTAATCTGGATGAATTTGGACCCCGTTTCCCACCCATGAGCGAGGTTTACAACCACGAACTGATCACGCTTGCCCAGGAGGTCGGCAAGGAATTGGGAATAGCACTGCACGAAGGGGTTTATGTCTGCCTTGCTGGTCCTTCCTTTGAGACCCCGGCGGATTGCCGCTTCCTGAAGATGGTAGGCGCGGACGCGGTTGGCATGTCAACTGTTCCTGAAGCTATTGTTGCCAAACACGGCGGCATGTCGATTTTGGGTTTCGCCACGATCACAAACAAAATTGACCCTGATGGGACCAACAAAGCCAGTCACGAAGAGGTTTTGCAGGTTGGAGATATATTGGCTCCTAACCTGATGAAGATAATCCGTGGAGTGCTGCAGAGGCTTT
>JAQVUC010000109.1 GCA_028699715.1 Anaerolineaceae bacterium
ACAAAAGTTGTTGCGGTAATAAGACAGGGTTTCCCGTCGCCTAAGCCCGTCTTAGAGCAAGTTAAAAAAGAAAAAAGTAAGGCCGGAGCGGGAAGTCCCGACTCCGGCCTTTTGACCCAATTTTGGGCAAAGTCACAAAGTTTGGGTTTTGGCATCGGAGATGCAGGCAAGTCTTCGCGAATTTATTCTTTGCAACCACCTTCTGAATCTTTTCCTCGTTCGCTCGAGTCTCCCCAGCGGGTTCCTTGGCGGGTGGTGGTGACTACCCTCACCGAAACCCTTAGTTTCGGATACTCTTGTTCTATTATTGAGCATGGGTCCTCCCTCCTTTCTTTTTGGCGCTTGGGCAAGAGCTATTTCAAAACTGATTTTAGCATGAGAATTTTTATTGGGGGGGACATTTTTCCCGTAGTTATCCACAGGCGGTGAAGTGGAACTGGGAAACAAAAGAAACAGAAAACAAATGGAGCGTCGGAAAATTGGATGAAGAAATTTATAGGACAGAAATCTAAAGGACATAAAGGACACGTTTGAAAAACCCTTGTTTTACAACGTCTTTTAGACTTGCTTTGTTTTTTTGAATTTTTACCTGAATTTTGGCTTAAGATTGGTCCAACATTAATTGACAAAGTACTTGATTTTTTATTGTTGTTCTGTTAGGAATTAAATCAGTTAAAGGTTCAGCTTCTGGGGAGAAGCGTTTGGGCCTCTGATCCGCTCTTTGAAATGATTTGTTCATTTGTGACTATATTTTTTCTGTTACCTTTATGAACAAGCCATTTCTATCAATAACCAAATCAACTATTTTGGGAGTCCTCGTACTAGGGCTGTTTTTGGCGTGCGGAACTCCGGCGGTATTGATGGCCGAAGAAGTAGGCGATGTTCTTGATGTTCAAATAGTAGAGGAATCGTCCGGTTCAGGACCTGGACTGTCTGTTACAGAGCCAGTGGAAACAAAGACGCTGGAGCAGACCCTTGACGAAAACCTATTTGAGAATTCGGTTGTTGAAACCGAAGACCAGAATTTGCCAGATCCAGATGATGGCTCAAATTCTGATGAAGCGGGTGAGCCTGAAGCGCCAGAAGGCGAAATGGCAATCTTTTCGGAGACAGCAACAGCAACTCCTGCCTTATCTACAGAAGCAGAAGAAACTTCTTCTACTTTGATGGCTAGCTCTACGAGCATCGGCCAGGCTAGCACTACCGACGCTACTGACTTCAATCAGGGTGCCGAGCTCACGACTCCCGTTGCTTTAACCGCGGGACAAACCGAAGTTCTGGTGGCTATCAGTAATACTTTGGGGGCAATCAGCGAAGCTTTGGCAATCAGCGATGAGGTGGAATTCACGACCGAGGCTGTTAATGAAGAATCAGAGACTAACAGTCGGGTTGTCATCAGCGAAGAATTTGGGGCTGGCTTGTCCGAAGATTCAGGAGATGGCCATGAAACTAGCGATGATGCTGGTAGCGAAAATAGCTTCCAAACAGAAAGCGCTTCAAACGAGAGCGAAACCGAAACGGCGGTTAGCGTTGAAAATATTTTTCAAACGGAACCTGTCCCGGTCACGCCAAGAAAAATCAGCGCCCAAATGTCCTTTATCACTCAGGCCATGCCCGAAGTAAAGGAGGTTATTAGCGCTGAACATTATTTTAATACTTTGAGTGGTTCGGTTGAGCCAAAGGTGAGTCAAGAACTGACGTTCACCACAGCCGATGTCCCGCCACCCCCGCCACCCCCTGAAGACTCGGAAATTAGCTCCGAGAACTCTTTTGTTACTTTGGACGGACCGATTATCCCCAAGGTCAGCTCAGAATTTTCTTTCGTGACGTCTGATGGTCCACCCCCACCCCCACCGCCTCCTCATTGGGTTAGTTCGGAGGGGACCTTCGTTACTTTGACGTACCCTGATATTCCTGGTGTCAGTGAGGAGAATTCTTTTGTCACTAATTCTTCCGGCGGTGGCGGAGGCGGAGGCGGTGGTGGAGGCGGAGGTGGAGGTCGTCGTGTGGAAAAGGAAGAAGAACCAGAATTGCCTCAAACCTGTCCGCTTTACTTAAAAGAGTTTATTCGTTATGGCCGCGACAATAATCCGCACGAGGTCATCAAACTTCAATTGTTCTTAAAGTATTTTGAAGGTTATGACGTGCCGATAAGCGGTTACTATGACTTGCGGACCTTGCGCGCGGTGGAAAATTTCCAACAGCGTTATCTGCGTGATGTCTTGCGTCCCTGGGGAATTAACGATCCGACTGGTTATGTCTTTATCACAACTACTTTAGCCATCAATAATATTTATTGCGGTCGCGATACTGCTAACTCATTAGATTTACGAAATATTATTGGACAATATTACCAAGAATTGACTGGTGAGCCTTTGGGATTGATTGGCGGCTCGGAAACAACTATCCCAACCACGACCGTTCCAACCACGACAGCTTCTTCAACTCCTTCCGCGACCTCGGGGCCATTTACTGGTGAGCCAAGCGGAGTTTCCGGCGCTCAGCGTTTGTTGGCAGCCCTTGGTATCTTGGCTGACTTCATTGGTGACAATTTGTGTTGGCTTTTGAACTTGCTTCTGTTGGCTATCATTCTATTCCTGCTCTGGTTATTGTGGCGAGACAAAGAAGATGATGATGGATCAGGCTCGACCACTCTTGGTGGTGGAGCACCGGCAGAAACAACCTTAACTGATTCTGACAAACAATATTTAAGTCAATTAGCGCGCGAAGAAGCAGAAAAAGAAACTATAGCGGCTGATGTCGTTCCCACGCCGCCCGGAGTAATTTACCTTGGTGGTCAAGAAAAAAAAGCGGCTCTGGCGCCGACTGAGTCCGAGGGCGCGATTCCGCTTGAGGCGCTGTTTGACGATAATGAAGATTCTTCTTTATCCGAATTGACCGAAAAAGGATTTGAGGGTGGAGAGGGCGACGAAGTCAGTTTGCCAATCTTGGGGGATGAAACAGCTGAAGAAGCCGAAGAAGAGCCTTTTGTAAACCCTGACCAAGAAAGTTTGTTGGAGTCTGAAGAGGTTCAAGCGGACAAAGAAAACAAATCAACACTACCCTAAGAAAAGTAGGTGGCTAAAACGCAAAAAAGCGTGAAATAAACACCGGCTGGATTCAGCCGGCTCTTAAATGAGGGAAGGTTAAAGATTTCGCGGTCTTTGTTTGGACGGCTGCTTATTTAGTTGACATTTTGCTTATTTTTTGTTATGCCTGGGTGTAGATGAAGGCTGGTTTTAGCTGGCCTGGTTATTTGAAAAGAAGGGGGATCGGGTGGTCCGAAACCCTTGTGCCGTGTTGGCCCGCTAATTGGCGGGAAATTCCGCCAATCGGCGGAGGGAGGTTCCCATGAATACAATGAAAGGTTTGGTCGTGGTGTTGACGTTGGTGTCGTTGGTCGTCGGTTGCCCGGACCCGGGAGAAGTCCCACCGGTTTCCTTCGACTATGATATTCAGGGGACTCTTTTCCAGGACGGATTGGCCGTTCGGGAGTTCGAGAACATGGGCCAGAGCGCTGACGTTCAGGTCTCCGGTCCTGGCGTCTTGGTCTTGGACTTTTGGTCCGAGAAAGGCGCCTTGGAAGTGGACACCACTCTGGAGATCCACTATAAACAGGAGTTCGGAGGGGGGATCCTCTGGGTCTCTCTGACAGAAGAGGGACCAGTGATCATGGCTGACGAAAAGTCAGCCGAGGAGCTGGCCTTGTTAGCCCTCGTTTTCTTGGCGGGGGCAATCCACGTGGAAGGCGGAGTGGCCGACTGCGTGGACTGGGTTTACCCGGCTGTCGTTCCAACGGCGGGCGGGTTCCAGGTGGAGGTGCCGTTTTCGCCGGCTGCCAAGTCGGTGGTGGCGAGAACCACCTTTCAGGTGGGGCTTGGCGCGGATGCCAAGAAGTTTACTCACACAGTAAATTTGCTTGGCCCGACGCCAGCTATTCCGACCCCGGTTCCGTTTTCCGTCAACATTGTCAAGCCGAATGACGGCGCGGTGTTGACGGAAGGGAAACCTCAGCTTTTCGTGGCTGAGGCGGAGGGGGCCGACGAGGTCTCTTCCTGGTTCTGGCTCTTTCCGGATGAGACCGTCTCGTCCGGAAGCCAGGTGGTCGCCAAGATGGTCTCCTCCCAGTTGTCTGGTGAAGTGTCGGTTATCGGCACGACCCCAGACGGACGGGTTGGGTGGGATACTATCATGGTAACCACTTCGCCCGGGGGTGAGGAGCCCGAGCCCGAAACCCGCGGGGTGGAAATCACCTCGCCGGTAGCTGGGTCAACCATTTCGGGTGACTCCATTCATTTCCACGCTTCGTTGCTTGGAAATGAGCAGCCGACGAAGGTGGAGTGGTACGCCTCTGAGGGCTACCATGACACTAATCGGCTAGACTTCAATGTTCCGGTTTCGACCTTCGGGTTGGAACCAGGGACCTGGAGTCTCTGGGCAAAGGTCCTCGTGACCTTCGCCGACGGCACAACCTTCAAGGACGAAATCAATTTCGCCTTGGAGGTTGAGGAATCGCCAGTGGCGTTGTCTGCCAAGATAGTAGCTCCGGCAGAGGGGGCAGTCCTGCCCTTGAACCAGGAAGTTACTTTCAAAGCAGAGGTGTCGGGTGGAACCCCGCCCTACACGTCTCACTGGAAATTCCCCGACAATGACCACCGGTACAATTCATTATCGGTGGTCAAAATCTTCGCTATTCCCGATAGCGAGGGGTACGTCTATTTCGAAGTGAAGGACGCGACGGGGGCGTCCTTCAAGACACAGCGGCTGGTGAGGACCGCCGCATCCTAATTGTTCTTTACTCGCGCCCACTTTCGGGTGGGCGCGAGTTTGTTCATAATAATTGTCTGAAAAATGCTGTTTTTTGACTGATTTCCTTTGTTAATCAACCGTTCATTTAGAGGTATCAGGTTTATGCCACAGCTCCGTTAAATAATCAAGACCTTCGCAACACTTCCATTGGAGTTTGATAATTAATCCCCATGTGCAAACGTTCATTGTTGTAGTATTTTAAATACTTCGGCAAGACTTTTTTAAAATTCAAGATCGTAT
>JAQVUC010000110.1 GCA_028699715.1 Anaerolineaceae bacterium
AAATGCCGGATTCAAGTGCGGAATCCGGCCTACAAAAGATCGTTGGTATTTTCAGTTTTTGGTCAGGTTCTTGCCCATTTCGAAGGCTTTTTGATTCAATTCAACAAATTTTGGCTTGACGTTTTCGGCAATGATGCGCTTCCAGTCGATGTTTTCCAGTCCCAGCTCTCGGATCAAGACGCCTAAGAGGATGATGTTCATCACCCGGGGGGTGCCAAGGTCGCGGGCAAGCGTCTGCGCATCCAGGGCGATCAGTTTTCCAGCGCGGGCACGGATCAATTCTTCTCCGTTGAGCGGGTATTTTTCTTTTCCATTCTGTACCCCCATCGGGTTTACGCGCACGCGGTTAAAAATCACGATGCCCTGACCATCCCTGCGCAGGTATTCCAGGTTACGCAAGACTTCCAACTCCTCAAAGCCCATGATCACATCGGCTTTGCCCTTCTCAACGATGGGAGAAAAGACTTTCTCGCCAAAGCGCACATGGGTCAGCACAGGACCTTCGCGCTGAGACATGCCGTGCACTTCGCTCATCTTGACGTCATATCCCTGCGCGATCAGCCCCAGGGTGAGCAGTTTGCTGGCTAAAATCGTGCCCTGTCCGCCTACGCCAGTCAGAAGTATGTTGGTTGTGCTCATCTATGCCTCCACCTTTTGAATCGCGTGCACCGGGCAAACCTGAGCGCAAACGCTGCAGCCCACACATTTATCGGGGTCAATGGACGATTTTTTGATCTCAAACTGGAATACAACCGCCGGACAGCCAGTGCGGGTACACTTGCGGCAGCCGATGCAGACCTCCTGATCGACAAGATAGGTCTCCGTGAAAGCGCCGGGAAACTCCTCAACATCCCAGGGCGCAAATTTCTTGAGTGCGCAAGGCCAGCGGGTGATGATGACGGAGGCTTCATCCATGCCAAGAGCCCAATCCAGCGTTTCTTTGACCTGATCAAGCTGGTTGGGGTTGATGGTTCGCACGTGTTGGAAGCCCATCGCATGTACCAATGCCTCAATATTGACCGCTTCGGTCACATCCTTTTGAATGGTGTAACCTGAGCCCGGGTTCTGCTGTTGACCGGTCATAGCCGTGATGCGGTTATCCAAAACTACCGTGATAACCTTACTGCGGTTATAAGCCACGTCCAAAAGCGAGTTGAGGCCGGTATGGAAGAAGGTTGAATCGCCGATGACAGAGACAACCCGGGGAGTTTGACCCTCGATGGTGTCGAAAACTTGCTGAGCCCCATGACCCAGGCTTATGCTGGCACCCATGCACACGGTGGTCTCCATGGCATGATACGGGGCTCCGGAAGCCAGGGTATAGCAGCCGATGTCACCGGAAACCATGACGTTTTTGCGTTTGCCAAGCTCATAGAAGAATCCGCGGTGCGGGCAACCCGCGCATAGGGTTGGCGGCCGACCAACCACAGCCGCCTGAACCTCCTCGTCCAGAGCTTGTTCCTCCCCAAAAATGACCCTTCGGATCACCTCAGGTGTCATTTCTCCGTTGAGAGGAAATAGGTTTTTGCCGTCACAGTCGATCCCCAGCGCGCGCACATGCTGCTCGATATAGGGATCATTTTCCTCAATAATGTAAAGTTTTTCCACCTTGGAGGCAAAATCTTTGATCATCTGGTCTGGCAGTGGATTGGTGAAACCCAGTTTCAGGTAAGAGGCACTCTCGCCAAAGACCTCGCGGGCATAGAGATAGCAATCGCCTGAACAGATGATGCCAGTTTTTGTCTCCCCCAATTCGATCCGATTCCAAAGGCAGTTATTGCTGTATTCTTTCAACAACTCGCGGTTTTGCTGGATCTTGACCTTCATGGGGCGGGCGTTAGCCGGCACGGCCACGTACTTCTTGATGTCCTTGGTGTAAGGTTTGATCGGAATTTCGCGTCTTTCGCCAAGCTCGACCATGCTTTTTGAGTGGCAAACCCGGGTGGTCATGCGAATCAGGACCGGGATGTCGTGCTTTTCGCTGATTTCAAAAGCCTCAATCAGCATATCCTTGCATTCCTGGCTGTCAGAAGGCTCAAACATGGGCGTCATAGCCGCTTTGGCATAGTTACGGTTGTCCTGCTCGTTTTGGGAAGCGAACTGCCCCGGTTCATCAGCCGTGATCACCACCGCGCCCGCGTTTACCCCGATGTAGGCAAAGGTAAAAAGGGGGTCCGCGGCCACATTGAGACCGACATGTTTCATGGCTGCCAGGGCTCTACCACCGGCAATAGAAGCGCCGATGACGGATTCCAGGGCAACCTTCTCGTTAGGCGCCCATTCCGCATGGATTTCTGGGTATGTAGCAATATTTTCAAGGATTTCGGTGCTGGGAGTGCCGGGATAGGCAGCGGCAAAGCGCACGCCAGCTTCCCAGGCACCTCGGGCGATAGCCTCATCGCCTGTGATGAGTTCTTTCAAAGCTTCCTCCTTTTCCGTCCGAATAATCGTGTGAGTGACGGTAAGCTTGCCCATTCAGTATAAACGACATCGCTAAAAAGGTCAGTGTTTAATTTGCTTTCTTTATGAAGGGAATAGGAAGGGAATGGTTGAATTGATTCAAGACAGCCGATTTTGCTGCCGCAAAAATTGAGTAGACAATGGCCGATCCATCTGAGCTGAGCTGGAAAAAACTCAAGCCTCTACCCTTCGCTTTTAAGCTATGCGCATTATCGTGAGCGTTATCTTGCGAAATGAACAAATAGCCCCGTAAACAACTGAGTGGAAGTTTTGTAGATTATAGCTACGCGCAACGCAGAGTGCGGATAAACGACTCTGCTCATGGGCGCGTTTGGTATTCAATCCAGCACCCTCCTCCCAAGCCGGTCTCACACCTGTGCTCTATTACCCGAATTCGTTCGAAGCGATTCAAACTTTTTCAAAGCCTGCCCACATAACTAATCACTGCCCCCTATTTGCTATAGCAGATCAATTTTAATAATTAGTGAAAAGGTGCCATGTAGACCTCTGGTTTTACCGCCCGGTCACGCCGCCCCGGCAGTCGCTCTGTTGGGAGCAGGCTCATTTTCCCTTGACCGGAAGAAAAATCGGGGTTAGAATGACTGTCCTTAGCAAGACGTCCTCGTAGCTTAATGGATAGAGCACCTGCTTGCGGAGCAGACGGTTGCGCGTTCGACTCGCGCCGAGGACATCTTTTTTATTTAATCCCAGCCCGAGCCTAATCCCAGCACCAAAACCAAGCTCGGCTTGATTTTTACCCACAGGCCGAAGGCTTTATGTCAATTCCATGAAACAACCAGCACAAATAAACACGGAATGCAAGTACAAGCCATTTTTGCTGGGTGACAGGCTTCAGAAAAAAGGCTGCCTCACCAGGAAACACAAGATCAAACAATTTTCCGATGGAGCTGCTTCCTTTCGAATTTCTGCTTACTTCTGTTGGCAAAACGAATTGAAAGGATCTAAAGCTCTCCCACCACAAAACGTTGGAATTTTTGAAATAAATCTCTTGCTTTTATCTGAACTGGCGCGTTCTTCAAAGGGTATTTGGACCTTCCTCACATCTGCGGTCGCGCAATCCAACCCGCCGCCCTCAAACACAAGCAGGCCAAATCTCAAAAGATGCTTTTTGCGAATAAAATCGGACGTTTTTTCCCGGACAGAAAGGATTGACATTGTTTGAACCCTTGACCGGCGTTCTCTATACTCAACCAAGCCCAAATCCAGGCTTCATCTCTGCTCTTTTATCGATTGATAAATGGAAAATCTACCGGAAAAAGGGTTTTTATTAATATTCTTGCTTCGCTATTATTTATTCGACTCCTAAACATATCAAACCTGTTACAAGTGTCGACTTTTCACTTAACGCTATTGAAAATCATTAAATATCTCGATAATAATCAATTATCGCCGCGTTCACCCTCAACGTTTCACGTGAAACCTTTCTTTTCCAGTGACGTGATCCTGGATGGAATGACAATACCGCACAAGTCTCCTTGTTTCATTTTCGTATGTTTCACGTGAAACATTTCGTATTATCGAGGGAGAGATAAAAGAGCGTTTATAATTTGGGCATGGTTTGTGCACCGGTAATGATGCCAATTCCGCAAGAAAGGAGCCGAATGAATAAGCGAATATTTTTAGTAATTTTAATGCTCAGCTTTATGCTTTCAGGCTGTGTCCAACCAACCCTAACGCCAACGCAATCGCCTACCGATACAGAGCAGCCGTTGCCTGATGAGACAGAGCAAACCGCGGCCTCTAAAACGGAGCAATCTTCGCCTGAGGAGACAGTAGTTTCAGTTCCGGTTGTACTCGAACCTTCTCCTCTCTACAAAACAAGCATTTTTGAGGATGGTGGTGGTTGGGCCATTCCATTCGACCATAGCGCGGTTTATAACACCACCGACTTTGGGGTCCATTGGGCTGAAGTCTCCCCATCTGATCTGAAGTCAAGCAATGAATTTGGTCCAATGTATAGTGAATTTCTGGATGGCGAGCATGGGTGGATTTGCCAAACTACAGGCGAAGCTTCCTCAAACCTATTTACCACTTCGGATAAAGGTTCAACCTGGACGCAAGCAAGTTTCGATTATTTTCCCTGTGGTCAACTATCCTTTGCCAATGAAGCGGAAGGCGGTATGCTATCAGACCTGGGCGTGGCAGCAGGCTCCCAATATGTAAGCGTTTCGATAACCAACGACGGCGGGCAGACCTGGCAGCAAACCTTCACACACGAGCCGGCAAGCCTTGATGATCGTGGGTTGCCGAGCTCAGGGATTAAAAGTGACTTCGTTCTTCTGAACAATAATATTGCTTTAGTTGGCGGAAGTGTTCCTATTTCCGGCTCACTTTATTTATATCGTACGCAAACCAAGGGTGATTCCTGGTCCCAGGCAGGCTGTAGCGGCTTGCCAGACGCGGACGAATTTGAATTAACGGTTGTGGACCTCGACCGGGTTGGAGTGCCTGATGTGATCGTCTCAGTGCGCTCTTACCCCTTTGACGGGGAACCAATTAACACAAATTTCTGTCTGACCACAGACGCGGGCGCGACC
>JAQVUC010000111.1 GCA_028699715.1 Anaerolineaceae bacterium
CCCCTGGAAGGGACAGCCTTGTTTTTTACCGTGCTCTTATCGCTCGCTCTTTCCATCGGCCTTTTCTTTGTTTTGCCAGCCTTCCTGGCAGGCTTGATCGAGCGTTATTTGGAAATTTCCTCCTGGTGGAGTAATCTGATCGAGGGGCTCATCCGCCTTTTCATTTTGATCGGTTATCTGTTTATCATGGGAAGGATTCCGGACATTCGTCGGGTTTTTGCTTTTCACGGCGCAGAACACAAAACCGTCAACGCTTTCGAGGCAAATGCAGAACTTACTCCTGAAATTGTCAGCCAACACACACTCGTACATCCCCGCTGCGGCACGTCCTTCATGCTCACGCTGGTGTTTATCTCCGTCCTGGTTTTCACCCTTCTCGGTCCTTTACCGTTGCATATTCGAATTATCTCCAGGATTTTGATGTTGCCGATCGTTTCAGGCATTGCCTATGAGTACATTCGTTTTGCAGCCAACAAGATGGATACTTCCGCATTTGTTCGCTGGTTGATCCAACCCAACCTTTGGCTGCAAAAACTGACCACCCGTGAGCCAAGCCTGGATATGCTCGAAGTTTCCATAACAGCCTTTAAGTTAATGCTTCAAGGAGAAAATCAAGCTAAGCAGATATGAAAAACTGGAAACTTTTCCTTGCTGGAATACTGGTAGGTTTGTTTTTGGGTGGCCTGGTGAAACTGATCCGGCTACCAAAGGAGGCACAACCGCTCACCCTGGTGACTGTAACTCCAAATTTAACTCCCCCTCCCACCCCAACAGTGAACACCATCAGGGTGCACATTACGGGCGAGGTCAATGAGCCCGGTGTATACAGTTTGCCGGAAGGAGCAACGGTGCTCGATGCCATTCAGGCTGCTTCAGGTGAAACTGAAAAATCTGAGGCTGAGGCATTAAATCTGGCAGCTGTCCTGACGGATGGACAAAGGATTTATATCCCTTCCAATGAAGCCACTACCCAAACCTTTGAAACGGAGCAACGTTCTTCGGAAATAATCAGCACAAGTCTGGTCAATATAAACACCGCCACCAAATCCGAATTGGAAGCGCTGCCTGGAATAGGACCAGTTCTTGCCCAGGCCATCATCGATTACAGAACCAACAATGGCTTCTTCCTGGCAGAGGAAGATTTGATCAAAGTTCGCGGTATAGGAAACGTGTTATTCCAATCTCTACAGGAGCTGATTACCGTATCACCTTAAAATTACCTCTACTTTTCACTGAAGGTATAATAGACCCATGGATTTTCACGAGCAGTTGCAAAGCGACCTCATTAAAAGTTTGAGGGAAAAAGACGATACCCGAAAATGGGTCATAAAAATGCTTAAATCAGCCATTCAATTAGCTGAAGTCAGCAAAGGTTCAGGTTTGACTCAAGAAGAGTTTCTGTCTGTCGTCCAAAAAGAAATTAAGACCCGCAACGAGTCCCTGGCTGATGCCACCAAGGCAAACCGGCCAGACCTGATCGAGGCGGCTGAAAATGAGATCACAATTCTGAAAACATACCTGCCAGCCCAATTGTCAGAAGAAGAATTACTTTCCATGGTCAGGGAAGCTATTCAAGATGCTGGAGCGAGTGCCCCTAAAGACATGGGCGCTGTCATGAAGCTGCTGCTTCCTCGTCTACAAGGAAGAGCTCCAAATTCAGAAGCCAGTCGTTTAGTCAAGGCTGAGCTTACCGAAGAATAAATCATGGCGGAAAAAGCACAGACGCAAAAACAACAAGGCTTTACCGAGAAGGCGATCAAGACAATAGTTCTGATCCTTTTTGCTCTGCTCGTATTTAGCGCCTTGGTTTTGCCTGATTTAATGAACCAGCAGACGCAAATGGTTTCTATTGGTGAAGTCTCGACTCAAGAAATTCTTGCCCCCTATTCAGTCACCTTTGAATCCAGAATCTACACCGACTCAGCCAAAGAAAGTGCTGCCTCAGAAGTCCAGGCCGTTTACTTGCCTCCAGACCCAGACATCGCCCGTACCCAACTCCAAACGCTCGAAAATTCGCTTTACTACATGTCAACCATCAGGAGTGATTCCTTTTCAAACGAGACCCAGAAAATTCAGGATTTAAAGGCAATCTCCTCTCTTCAACTTACCGATGAGGAATACATTGATTTGTTGGAATTGTCTGAACAAGATTGGATATCCATTCAAAACGAATCCAGAAGGGTGCTTGAAAGCGTCTTGCGGGAAAGCATACGCAACAATCAACTTGGAACTGTTCGTAGTAATTTGCCTGCAATCATCGATTTTTCTTTCAAAAACGAACAAACTAATTTGATTATCGCCTTGGTTTCCCCTTACATCGTTCCCACCAGTCTGTTTAGTGAAGAACAAACTCAACTGGCAAAAGAGCAAGCCAAATCTGCGGTAAAACCAATTACCCGGCAAATCATGGCGGGAGAGGTTTTGGTCCGCAGAGGTGAAATTGTCACACCAGCCGATCTTGAAGCCCTGACGACCTTTGGATTAGGTGAACCCACTGATCAACTCACACTACTGCTCAACAGCGGAGCGATTGCGCTTGTGACCGCCATCTTGATTTTTATTTATTATCAAAAGCGGCGCGGTCCCGCGATCAATCAGATAAATTCGGTTTTATTGATCGCTTTCTTCTTCTTATTGTTTCTCTTTTTGGAAAAATTCCTGGTGATGGATCGTACCATCCTGCCTTATTTGTTCCCGATTGCGGCGCTTGGGTTGACGCTTTCGATTGTCTTCAACTTCGAATTTGCGGCATTCATGAGCACGCTGCTGATAGCTTTGACAGTTTACGGTCATCCCCGAGGTATAGAATTAGCCTTATATTATTTGCTGCCGACCCTGGCTGGCATGTTGGTGATTGGCAAAGCCCGCAGGGTAAGCTCGTTCATCGTAACCAGTATCGTCATCGGATTGTTATCAGCCGTCATTGTGGTTGCTTTTCGTTTTGGTGATGGTATTACCGATTGGATCGGTTTAGCCTCCTTGATCGCGGCAGGGTTCTTCAACGGTGTGGCGGCCGGCACATTGGCTTTATTACTGCAAAACATTTTCGCCTTTGTCCTGGATGTGCCCACAGCCTTGCAGTTAATGGACATTTCCCGACCTGACCATCCTTTGCTTCAGCAAATCCTGACACTTTCTCCGGGAACCTATCAACATTCCTTACAAGTTTCAAATTTAGCAGAACAGGCGGCCGATGCCATCGGCGCGGATCGCCTTCTGATTCGTGTCGGCGCTCTCTACCACGACGCTGGTAAAACCGAAAACCCGGTCTTCTTTGTTGAGAATCAAATTCGCGATAAAGTGAATCCACACGACAATATCGACCCGAAGGTAGCAGCAGAGACCATCATTCGTCATGTTCCTGATGGTGTTGCCTTGGCAAAAAGACACCGGCTGCCATCACGTGTGATCGATTTCATCAAAGAACACCATGGCACAAACGTGACACGTTATCAATACAGCAAAGCCTTGGAAGCCGCTGAAAATCCGGAGGATGTAAACGTTTCGGATTTCACCTATCCTGGTCCCCCTCCACAGTCCAGAGAAACAGCTTTATTGATGCTGGCAGATGGTACAGAAGCCAGCGCGCGAGCAAACACTCCAAAAACTGATGAAGAAATTTTGAATGTGATCAATGATGTCATAGATTTCTGCAAGGACTCAGGTCAGCTTGATAATACAGACTTAACTTTGAGAGACATTCAAACCGTGAAAGAATCTTTCTATAACACCCTCAAGCAGTCATATCACCCAAGAATTAAGTATCCTGAGCAGCCTAAACAGGCTGTAGTGGCTGCTACAACAGAAGCGTCCAATCCATCCTGACACCCTTTCGAGGTAACCCACAATGCTGAATTTGATTATTCCCTCCTCTTACACCAAAGAGATCAACCAATCACGCCTTGGTGCTGCCTATCGCTTTAGCCTCTCAAGCTTTGGTCTTGAAGCTAATACGACTACCACCCTGCGCGTCACTAACAACCGAACAATTCGAGAATTTAACCGTGCCTGGCGCGATGAAAATTCCGTCACCGATGTGCTTTCTTTTGAAAACTCCTTTATCGACCCTGAGACGGGCGGAAAATACCTGGGCGACATCATCATTTCATTTGAAAAAGCCCGGCAGCAAGCCCAGGCCAGCGGTCACTCCTTGCAGTTCGAAATTGAAATGCTATTCGTGCATGGCTTGCTGCACCTGATTGGATATGATCACGATTCCAAAGAGCAGTGGCAGGAAATGACAAAACTACAGGATGAGATTATGGAAAAAATCAACAATCCACTACGCGGCGGGATCCAATACAATGAAGACTGAAACCAGTCAAAAAGTAAGAGACCTGGAATTCCGCACCAGGCCTTTTCGATATTATTTCTCACTACTTCTGGCGCTTGTTTTGATAGGCGCCTTGATCTCCTTGCGGATCACTCTTGGAATTCACCTTAACACCTTTACGGAGCAATCCAAAAATTTTATCTCAAACACAAAAGAAACCCTGACCTTGGTTGAAGATTTTCTGCCAGACTTAAACTCAAGCTTGATTCACGTAAAAACCTCTGTCGAAAATTTTCAAATTTCGGGCGACGAATTGCCTGACTTGCTTGACAATGTTGGCAGTCTGATTGGAAACGATTTTTCTGCTTTAGCTTCAGAAGGTCAATTATCACTTGAATCGGCTGCAAATAGTGCAAAAATTATTGACGAGACCTTGTCTTTCCTGTCACGCATCCCGTTCTTAAATGTAAACTATGATCCTGAACAACCGTTGGAAAAAGGCTTGAGAGACCTTTCAAGCAGTTTTGGCTCATTGCCGGAGAATTTGGGGCAGATTCAAAGCGATCTTTCCTCAGCAACTGAAAACATTTCGGTTTTTACTGAGCAATTGGATTCCATCAATGACTCTCTTAACGATTTCAGCGACTCAGTAGGAAGTCTAAAGCCCAAACTGCTCACTTATCAAATTATTCTGGACGAGCTTAACGAAAC
>JAQVUC010000112.1 GCA_028699715.1 Anaerolineaceae bacterium
GGGGGAGCACCGTTGGCATCTTTGCGGTTTGTCCCCAAAACACAGGGCTGTAAACCCGAAGAACAAACAAAATGGACCACAGGCACGCCTTGCAGCCCCAAAGACCAGGCCGTCAGGATGGAAAAACCCGCGTTCAGACTCAAGCCGCTCAAGCGAGTGGAAGCGTTGAAGAAAACAATCGGTATTTGCTGCGCTTCCGGCAAGTTTTGGCTTACCTGGCACGCCATCGTGCGCAAAACAACATTGTTTTTACGCTGCAGCGCTTCTCTTTGCAAACGCCTGCGAGCGCGAGTGATCAATCCCAAATCAGTCATTTTAATGACTAAACCTTCTCAGCTTCCTCAGAGAAGATTGTTCGCTGTCATAAACCTGCTTAACGCCGTCTCCAAGAGACTTTTCAGTCACGCGAATGTATTTGACCAGGGTAGAAATGCCCTGAGGCTCCACCGAAGCGCTTTGGTCCGAGCCCCACATAGCCCGGTCAAGTGTGATGTGGCGTTCAACCAGGCTGGCACCCAAAGCCACCGCGATGGCGCTTGGAACCAGGCCAACTTCGTGACCAGAATAGCCAATCGGGCAGTTGAATTTCTCTTTCAGGGTATTGATCATGCGCAGGTTCAGCTCTTCAGGTGGGCAGGGATAGGAGCTGGTGGTGTGACAGAGGACCAGGTTTTCTTCACCCAAAATGTCCACAGCTTCCTGGATCTGCTCCATGGTCGACATGCCCGTTGAAAGGATGATCGGTTTGCCCGTTTCGTGATGGGCACGCAAAAGCTCATGATCGGTCAGCAAGGCTGAAGGAATCTTGTGCGTTGGGGGATCAAATTTTTCCATAAAATGGAGGGAGGGCACATCCCAGGAGGAAGCAAACCAGTCAATTTCCAGTTCTTTGGCATAGCGATCGATTTCGCGATAGGCTTCTTCATCAAATTCAACTTTGTAGCGATAGTCTAAATAGGAGATATATCCCCAGGGGGTATCCCGCATTTGGCCTTGCTGCTCAAGCGGCACACAGATTTCAGGGGTGCGCTTTTGAAACTTGACAGCATTCGCGCCGGCCTTTTTTGCGGCTGCTATGAGATCTTTTGCCACCTCAAGATCGCCATTGTGATTGATGCCAATCTCACCAACGATATAGGTTGGCTGATCATCACCAATCAAATGTTTCCCAATTTTTATTGTGTTTCTCATTTACACCTCTACTGAGCCAGATAGCTGCCAATCAAGTGCATATCACATTGTTCGGTACACTTGATTCCAGGTTTTAAATTGAAATGGTCATTGCGGAAGTTTTCATAAGCTTCGCCGTTCCAAATATCGTACAAACTTTCTGTCCGTGCATCGCCCAGGATGATCTCGTTATTGAAGTCTTCGACACATTGAGCGCACTCGCCATTCGATTTCACGGTCATGGATGACCAGGGGAACTGACAAAATTCCTGCCAATGGATGGAGGCGGTCGTCTGTTTATTATCTTCATACCACATTTGATCCTGGCTCTTGAG
Organism: Anaerolineaceae bacterium; assembly: GCA_028699715.1. Classification (GTDB taxonomy): domain Bacteria; phylum Chloroflexota; class Anaerolineae; order Anaerolineales; family Anaerolineaceae; genus Mesolinea. The sequence continues at coordinate 1,506 of JAQVUC010000112.1, forward strand.
ATAAACATAGACATCCAGCCCCTCAAAAGCTTCCACCAGTTTTTGATACTCGTCCTGTTGCCAGGGTTTGTTCAGATTGATCATAGTGATCACAATGGTGGTTTTGTAGTTTCTTTGAGCTTTCAGGTCCAGCAAGCGCAAAATATTGCGGTAGGCTTCCGTAAAGTTCGAGGCTTCGCCACGCACGCTCTTGTGGCGCAGGTCATCAACACTTTCAATAGAATATTTCACGAAGCCCAAACCGTTCTCAAAGGTTTCGATGGTGCGGTTCATATTAATATTGGCCGGATTGCAGGAAAAGTAAGATTGAAGACCTTTTTCTGTCATCCACTTGACGTAGGTGGGGATATTTTTGTCCAACAACGGGTCGCCGTAGCCATGCAGCACAATTACCCTGGGAATAACGTAGAGGAAGAAGTGGTTTTCGCTCATGCCGTCCCTGGGCACACCATAATAACTCTCAGCAAAATCTTCCCAGCGTGATAATTGTTCCTGATTGAAAGGGGAAAGTTGATCAATTACGCTTTTGAAAAGTTCAGGAGACATGGTTTCAACCGGTCTGGTCATCATGGTTGTGCGCGGGCACATCTCACAACGCATGTTGCAAGCGTTGGTCGTCTCGATGTTATAGACTACCGGATGCGGGCTGCGGTAGCTCTCAAGCAGCATTTGGAGTTCTGCTTTAGAAAAGTGCTCGCCAGCGCTCAGACGTTTTTTTAGGTCTCCAACTTTCATATAGAATTCGATATCAATCATTGATGTTTAGTTTCCTTTTTATAAATTTTCCTGATTGCTTTGTTTTTCCAAAATTTTTTCAACCAGCTCCCGGACCGCGCCTTTGCCACCCAGGTGGTTAAGAACCAGATCGGCCTGTCTTAAAACCTGGGGGTGAGCATCAGCTGGACAGACAAAGTATCCCACAAGAGGCAAAACAACCAGATCGTTCAGGTCATTTCCGATGTAAATTATTTCTTCTGGTTTCAGGTTTCTTTCTTCGATAAGGGATTTTAGGGCTAGATCTTTATTTAATACGGATTGAAAAACTTCAATATCCAACTTTTTGGCTCGCGCGGTGACGACCGGATTGGTCTCACGTGAAAGGATCATGGCCTGGATAGACGATTTTTCTTTCAACAAAGCGATTCCAAAACCGTCAGAACGGCTGCAGCGTACAGTTTCGCGCCCATCCTGATCGACATAAACCTTATCATCAGTAAGGACACCGTCAAAATCCATTACAAGGTAACTGATTCTTTCAGGGAAGGGACGCCTGTTTTTGAGTGGGTCTACCGCCTTAATACGGGGGTCGCTGATCAATTTTGCAGAAATCAGAAAATCATCCGGGGTATCAATGTCGACAGTATACAAAGGGTCAATCAGCAGCGGCAAAATTATGTCCCCTGTTAGGCTGTGTTTCGCTAAAATGGTGTTTGAACGGATGGCATCAATGTGGCCGGTCTGCCAGTAAGTCTGCGGGAGAGCTTGCCTGGGCGCGTTGTAGGGTTCGCGCAACCCAGCTACCTCTAAAAGCTGTGTTAGCCGGCCTTCGCTATCAATCTGCCACATCTTGAAGGGGTTTTGAACTGAGGGCACCACCCCCCGCACACAATCCACCTCAGGATGTTCGAGCAAGAGTTCAACGGCTTGATCGAGCAACCCAATTGGTCTCACTGGTGAGGTCGGACGCAGTTGAATGACAATATCCGGCATGTAATTCTCATTTTGCTCAAGCCATTCCAAGGCATGTTCAAATACAGGGAGGTCGGTTGAATCATCCTGGGCAAATTGTGCCGGCCGCATGAAAGGCACTTCAGCCCCCCAAGCCCGGGCAACATCCGCGATTTCCGGGTCATCAGTCGAGACGATCACCCGGGTGACCCGTTCAGCCTGTTTTGCGGCAGCGATGCTATAGGCAATCAGGGGTGCTCCGGCAAAGTCGCGCAGATTTTTGCGCGGGATGCCTTTCGAGCCTCCCCGGGCAGGGATCAAGGCCAGCACTTCAGTTTGCTTTACCATGCCGTCCACCCCCCATCAACAACCAAATTGCCGCCAGTCATGTAAGAGCTGGCGTCACTGCACAAAAACAGCATGGCAGCGCTCATCTCATCGATATTTGCCATGCGACCGAGAATAGTCCTGGCACTGTATTGAGCCGTGAAAACTTCATCGTGCTCATTGTAAACTCCACCGGGGGTCAAGGCGTTGACCCGAATATTTTTCCCGGCGTAATAAGCCGCCAGGTATTTGGTAAAACCGAGCACTCCTGCTTTTGTGACAGAGTAATAAACCGGTTTAAAGGAGCGGGTCCCATCCGGCCGTTCGTAAAGGCGCTGGTCTGGTGCCACAAGACCATAGATGGAGGCAATATTTACGATAACGCCCTGCCCCTGCCGCAGCATGGGAGCCACGGATGCCTGGGTAGCCAGAAACATGCCGGTCAGGTTGACATCCAGAGCCTGCCGCCAGGATTCCAGAGAATAGTCTTCAAAGGCGTTGGCTCCCTGGCTGTTCAGGTTAGCCGGGTCAAACTTCGGATCGAGCGCGGCACTGTTGACCAGCACGTCCACACTGCCATATTGATTCAGGGCGGCCTCAACCATCGCCTTATTTGACTCTGGATCAGTGACGTCAACGCTTACTCCAAGCGCTTTGAAGCCCTGTTGTCTCAAGCTCTGGGCTCGTTGAGCAACCGTTTCTTCAGACAGGTCTGCCAACACGACAGAAGCGCCAGCCTGAGCCAAGGCCAGGCTGAATTGCTGCCCTAAAAGCCCGACAGCGCCGGTCACTATGGCCGTCTTGCCGCTCATATCAAATTTTTTCAGGACCGAGTCCGTCATCAATTTCTCCTGTTTATCACCTGGATGAATTTTATCATCAGGGACTCTTTACGAGGGCAGTTGAACCGCGCAGCCCTTTTGCGAGGCGCTTTGGCGGGCAACTTCAACAATTTTTTGCACCCGTTTGCCATCAGACAAAGTACAGTGCTCGATCTGCTCACCCTTACACAAGCGAACAAAAGCTTCCATCTCTGCCAGGAACATATCATTCCGGTCAAAATTCTCCGGAGGACAAATCACTTCGGTTTTATTCTGGCTGACATCCACAATTGTCGCGCAACCTGAAGCGCTTTCCCATTTGACCATTCCCTTCTCAAAAATGATCTCGAGGGTGTGGCAAGGCGGTTGTTGATAATAATCCAGATGGACCGTTGCCAGACTGCCTGATTGAAGGTGCAGCATCACTTCGGCGTTATCTTCCACATCCAATTCCAAATCACTCAAATTAGCCAGGTCAGCGGAGACGGACCTGACCTCACCCATCAACCAGCGCATGTAATCCAGGGGATGGGAAAGCGTATTCAGCACGCCGCCGCCCAAATCAGCCCGGGCGGCGTAGGAATGGCGGTAGTCCTCCCAAGGGTGCCAGTTTGGTAGATATTCGCCCCAGTGCGC
>JAQVUC010000113.1 GCA_028699715.1 Anaerolineaceae bacterium
AACAACCTAAGACAATCGGCAGGTTTTCCGAAACGGTGTGCTGGGCTTCGGTGGTGATGCCAAATTCAGCATCCAAAACATCGTCAATTTGCTGCCGCCATTTTTCAGAATCCTGCTGGTCTGTGCGTTTGCTCAAGAAGCGTAAAAAGGGTTCCGGGTCTGAAGGTCCGGCAAAAATGTCCACCCAGGGAAAGCGTTTTTCTAAAGCAGAATTGCCTTTGATCCCAATCAGGCAGCCCATCAGACCGATGATCAAATCCGGGTTTGAGCGCTTGAGCGGTTTTAGAGAATTTAAACGGCCCAAGGCCCTGTCTTCAGCGCTTTGTCTTACAACGCAGGTATTCAAAATGATCAAGCCTGCTTCAGCTGGGGTGCTTGCGGCATGAATGTCGAGGCTTTCCAATGCCCGGGCTAAACGATCACTGTCTGCCACGTTCATCTGGCAACCTTCTGTCCAAATATAGTATTTCATAGGGCGTTATTATACCTGACCTGTATACTAAATCTTTCAATCGTAAAAGAGATGATGTTATAATCGCATCAACAATTTGGAAGTAGGAAAAAATGGAATTTACAGTAACTGATTACAAAAGATGCAAAGTTGTAAAGGGGGAAGGTCGTGTTGACAGCGCCACAGCCCCTGACCTTGAAAAAGTACTATCTAAATTGGTAGAAGAGAAAAAAACTATCATTTTGGATATGTCGGATATCACCTTTGTTTCCAGTGCGGGCTGGTGGTCAATAATTCGCATTTACAAGGAAATGAAAAAAGGCAACAATAGTCCCCTGATTTTGGCTGGACTGAACGAGAATGTCCGCAGTTCGATGGAGCTGATCGGCATCCTGCCGTATTTTCCAACTTATGACAATTTGGTGGATGCCATCGCTAACGTATAAATTTTTAGACATAAAAAAAAGCAGTCTGGAAAGACTGCTTTTTGGTTTAACTAATCCCTATTTATTTGATGTTGATTTGATAAGTAGCTTTTTCCCTGGTCACAGGGGTTGTGCCGGCAATGATCAGGGTGACTTCTTCAAGGTCATCACCAATTTCAATGTCAATGACCAGGTTTTCACCGGCTTCCAGGAAGTAATGTTCCACTGTCCCTGGATTGGTATGTCGGATGACACTGATAGCAAAAGTCTGAGGCAGTCTGTTGCGAACATGGCTGAAACCTTCCGCTTGCCAGCCGCCCTGATCGCTTTCCAGATCTGAGGCGTACCCAATTGCCTCCAGCTTGAAGTCATCAATAGCCATCCCTTTTCCGTTGACAGCCGCGTCTGTCACATAATCAAATTGGAGGGTTACCTTTTGTCCGACGTAGTCTGACAGATCAACAGCTTCATCAATCCAGCCGGTGGATTGAGCATTCCAACCACAGCCGTAACTGTTGCCAGATGGGTTCTCGCTTGTACAGGTTTCGGAGTCCAAAATATCCCAGCTGGTACCATCGGTTGTGGCTGAAATGTAAACGTAGTCGTAATCCTCTTCGAGGTCATACCAGGTCTTGAAAGTCAATTCAGCCGGACCGGTCACAGCTGTCAGGTCAAATTCCTGAGTCAAACGCATGTTGGATTCATCACCAAGATTTGACCAGAAAAAGTATTCTCCTGAGCTTGGGTAAGGAAATGGAACAAGATCAACAGCCTCATTGCCACTGAATTCAAGCGTATAGCTGCCGGGGCAACTGAAGTTAAGGTAATCCACGCCGTATTGATAAACATTGCCTGTAATTTCTTCCGGGCAAGTGTAGTAGGTGTTGGCCGTCTGGATGGCGTAGGGGGAATAGCTGACATAATCGTAACGCTTATCATCAACTCCAGAATGTTGGAGGAGGTTGGCCACAGTCCAATCAGCAAAGAATTCAACACCTGTGTAGACTTCACCCGTGCTGGGGTTGCGGATGTCCATTTCCTGGAAAACGGCATCCAGGCTGGCAAAGCCGTTATTATCGTGGCTCACCAAAAATTTTGTGGCATCCTCGCCAAAGCGGTCCAGGAAATAAACCATAAACAGGTAGCTGGCTCCGTAGTGGGGACCGTTCATGCCGGTGTCTCCGCCCCAATCGTTGATCTGCAGATCAGGGTTGCGCATATATTCCCAGTCAAAACCGCCGGCGTCGTATTCGTTGACATGCTCCGCCAACATCGAGAAGCCTTCATTGACCCAGGTTTCTTCGTTTTTATCCTGGTACCAATGGATCATGTGCTGAAATTCGTGCGCCATGGTCCCGTAGATATACTCATCACCCAGACTGACATTATCGGAACTGAGCAGGAACATCTCGTGAGCGTTGGAAAAAGGATGAGCATCGGGGTGCAGTTGATCAGCTGATGAATAGTAGCCCGCTAATGAACGTCCAAGCCCTCCGGCATAGAGCACATAAAAACGGGGGTCGCCATCCACACCGGGGTTCCATTCCATGCCAAAAAACTCGCGGTTGGTGGGGACAATTTCCTGATCAAAGGTGAATGCAAGTTGATCCAATTCATCCCGGTCGAAACTGACTCCATCCTCAATCCAAAAGTAAAGGTTTTCCCCAAGGTATTGGAGGGTCGCCTGGACTTTGAAATTCTCGTTGTTATCCGTGTTGGTCACCCAAAATTCCTTCTGAGCTCCGACCGCGTAAGGCATATCCTGGTCGATCAGAACGTTCGGAACGTTGTCTTTACCCCCCAGGCGGCTGGCCAAATCAATTGGATCATTGATTGGGACAATCGTCTCAGTCAGCAAGCGTAAGGTTTCCTGGGCGGCATCCAGCTCAACAGGCTCAAGATTGATGGTCTCCGGATCCACTGTCACAACCGGGGTCGGCTCGTTGCTGAAGATCTCTTCCATGGGGATCAAAACATCCTGACTTGGGAGTTGGTCCAAAGCACGCGAGCCAAAAATAAAAGCCCCGGCCATGATTAAACACAAACAAAGAACACACATAACCATCACCGTTACTACAATAGCGATGATCGGGAAAGATTTAGAAGAATTCATCAAAAAACCCACTTTCTGGTCGTTTTACTATTTGTTGATTATACAACTTCTGCATACTTTTTCATTCTATACTTTATATATTTAACTGAACCAAGATAATCTATGGTTTTGCGAGTTAAAAAAGGAAGATAAAATTGTTGATCATGAGAAACCAAGCTGTCCTCCAAAAAATCGGTCGAAGAGTCAAACTCTTCCTGGTTTTTTGCGTGCTCGCTTTCTTGATCAGCGCGGCTGATATTGCGGCCGGGAACCCACTGGATTTTATCGGAAACCTGGTGCGTTGGAATGAATTTGATTTTGTTTCCTGGGAGCTGAATGCTCTTTTCGAGCGGGCATCCGCAGCCGCACTCAAGCTTGAAAAGTTTATTCCTGACGAAAAACAATCAGAAATTGTGCTTAGCTACCTGGATCAGGTAGGAGTTGTCGAAAGTCTTCAGGAAGAGCTGGAGATACTGAGTTTTGACCCTGCGGCAGCAGCCTCATTCCAGGCGCAAGCTGAAATTTATGGGAAATACCAGGAAGAAACTGAGCGCATGCATCGCATTGGAAGGTTGGCGGAGTCGATCCTTCAAAATCAGGCCGAGAGAAGTTTACTAAAAATGGGCTTCGGCCTTGGAGGGCAAGTCCTGCCACCCTTGCTGTTCAAAGTTACGGACCTCCCGCTCAACCTGATCATCTCTCCCAGAGAAGAGATCCGTACGCTTAAGAGTATCAGCCTGAAATCCGGCATGGACCCCTTGGAAAAAGACGCCCTGGAAACTAGCATTTATCAAAACCTGAGCCTGTCAGCACTGGTCGAACCTGTGGGAGGGATTGGCGCTTATCCCACCATGGTCATGCGTTCTCGCGATATAAACTGGCTGACTGAGATCATCTCACACGAGTGGATCCACAACTACCTGACCTTTTACCCCCTTGGCATCCGCTATTTCGAAAACAATCAAATTCGGACGATCAACGAAACCACTGCCAATCTTTCAGGAAAAGAGATCGGTCAGCGCATTTTGATTGACTACTATCCTGCTTATGTTCGCTTTGATTACCTGCAAGGCAGAGACCCAAGCACAGTTTTGCCAGGAATTCAGGAAGAAAAATTTGATTATCGTGCCCAGATGCGGGAGACACGAATCACAGTTGATTACCTGCTATCCAAAGGTCACATTGTTCAGGCAGAAGCCTACATGGAAGCAAGGAGAGAGTTTTTCTGGGAAAACGGCTACCGCTTGCGTAAAATTAACCAGGCTTATTTTGCATTTTATGGTTCTTATAACGATACCCCAGGGGGTGGAGCCGCGGGAAATGACCCGGTTGGTCCTGCCGTGCAGGAGTTACGCAAAAGATCCCAGGGATTAAAGGTTTTTATCGATCAGATTAAGTCAGTAAAATCTTTTGATGAGTTGTTGATTCAATTGAGATGACTGCCAAAGCAGAGCAAAGCCTGTTTGAGAACAATTCTTCATTTATAATCAAGACTAACAAAGTTACAGGAAGCAGCATGGACGAAAAAGATATGAGATTTGGCGAAAGCCCAAGCAACCCCCTCCTGATCGTGATTTCCGGTCCTTCTGGGATTGGTAAAGACGCAGTAGTTGGTCTTTTACGAAAAACCAATACAGACACGCATTTTGTCATCACCATGAATTCGCGGCCTCCCCGCCCGGACGAAGTGGAGGGAAAAGATTACTTCTTCGTCACGCGTGAAGAGTTTGAAGCCAAGATCGAAGCCGGGGAATTGATCGAGTACGCCAGGGTTTATTCCGATTACAAAGGCATACCCAAATCACAAGTTCGGGAGGCTTTTGCTTCCGGCAAGGATGTGATCATGCGCCTGGATGTGCAGGGGGCGGAAAAAATCCGCAAACTTTTCCCTGAAGCGCTGTTGATCTTCCTGGTGCCTGCCAATGAAGAAGAGTGGTTGGAACGTTTCAGGGG
>JAQVUC010000001.1 GCA_028699715.1 Anaerolineaceae bacterium
TACTCCTGGCAACCAAAGCCTATGGGATGGGAATAGATATTCCCGATATTGCATGCGTATATCACTTTGCCCCAACCGGGACGCTTTGTGACTATGTACAAGAAATTGGTAGGGCAGCCAGAAAACCAGGCTCAATAGGGATAGCAAGAACTGATTATTTTCCTAACGATTTTAGGTATATTAAAAGCCTTTATGGGATGTCAAGAATTCGTGAATATCATATAAAAGGTGTCCTTAGGAAAATCCAAGATGTCTATTTAAAGCATCGCCAACGTAATTTCACGCTTTCACCGGATGGATTTGCACATATTTTTGACAAAAATCTTATCAGCGAAGTCGAAAGCAGCCTAAAAGCCACTTTGCTAATGATCGAAAAGGATTTCGAGTTAGGAAATTATTCTTACAAGCCTTTAATTTTCCGCCCAAGAACATTTTTTACTCTGGGATATGTAATAATTGAGGATAAAGATTTATCTGATCTTCAGAATACACCCTATTTCCGTTATTTTTCCAAGTTTCGAACTAAACAACAAATGACTAGTAAAGTGAGGAACGTAGAAATACTATATTCCGGAGATTTATATCAAGTAAATTTTAAAGAAATTTGGGAAAACCATTTTCGCAATCTAAGTTTTGCCAATTTTAAGTACCAATTCTATGAAGGAAGTTTATTAGGATTTGCAGGGACTAATAAGTATATCCCCCACTATTTACTAAATGTTCAATGGAGTTTCGACTCTGCATTTTTACTTATTCAATGGATGAATAAGCTAATTTCTGTACTGGGGAAGACCTTCGCACAGTTAGGAAAAAACAACAAATACTTCTCTGTTGATGAATTTCAGAAACAAGTTGAAAAGAACTGGGGTGAAAACGAAAATGACAAAATTCCGGTTTTGGAATACGAAGCACTATTGTCAAAGCTTGTCACGATAATTAATAATTATGATTCCGGTAACTTAACAGCCGCAAGGCCTATTACCACTAGAGATGACACTCACTACATAAAACTTCCCACCAAGTGTGCCCAGTTCTTTCGTACTATAGGTGCTGTCATTGCTAATCAATATCAAAATACTCAAGGTACGCAAAAATCCTTCATAATTAATGCAAGAACTAACAAAGAGGATCTAATTAACAAGAACAGGCATTTTCGTGGTGCCCAGCTGCTTGAAATCTTAGGTTTGGCTGATTACACCATCGTTTCAGGCGAGAGACCAGAATTCTTCATTCGCATTAACAACATCAATGCAATCTCGGCGATTGTGAACGATGAGCGCTACAAAAGCCCTATGGTGGAGAGGATCGCTCAACGTTACAACGATGGTGTGCTAATCATGCGCCATTTCTTTGAAAACCTTGATACCGACCGGGAAAGATGGGATTACATTGAAGAATACTTCAATGGCCGGTTAGAGGTGCCAGAGAAGTAAAAAAGAATTGACAAGAGTGAGTCATGGTGTATAATTTTTATATCAGGCTATTAGAAACCTTCCTTCTCACACATTGATCGAATGATCCCGTATTTAGGTTTTTAGATCTCCTGATACCTTATGAGATGGCAGAAATTCAACTAACAATTGAAAGTTGAACTGTCATCTTATCTTAATAGGAGCAAAATGCAAAACACAAATTTTTCACCCGCCGAAATAAATGAAGTCTTGTTAGAAAAGAAAACTCGGTACTTTGTTGATGGAAGCTTGTCTTCCATCATTGATAATTCTCAGATTGTTTTATCTATGTGCAAAAATATTGAGGATTTGGGATTCGTTTTTTCCAGAGAATTATTCGACACCCTAAAATATCAATCAAATGACCACCTTGTAGAATCATACAAACAACTAGTTTCTGTTCTAGCCAAGATGGTGGGCTCTCATGTTGAGCATAAGCCATTCTATAAGAATTTCCCTGAGCAACTAGCATCGTTATCCGAACTTAATTTATATATGAATGCACTTGTCCATTATTGGACTAATGGCCAATGGATGCCAGAATATGTTACTCAATCAAGATTTCCAATGAATGAAGGCAATCTTCAAATTCGCGAAATAAATATTGGCTCAATTAGTGATTTTGACCAAATATTCATTGATATGGCAGCCGGAAGAGGTAGTCTTTCTAATCATGATCAGAATTTGTTAGGGTGGTACATACAAAAGGCCGATTCAGACAATCTTATTGAGCGATTACCAGAAACAATCCCAACAAAAGAAACTTTGAGCTTGATTATTAGCAATATTTTGGAATTTCATGCTGATAAACGTGATCTAGTAACAAAATACATCAAAACTGCAACCGACGTTTTAAGATTAGTTACCTCATTGTCAGATGGAGACATATCATTAGCCAGCAATACTCGTTTTAGAAGTTTCACCCGCCCTGAGCGTAGACTGATTTTGTCTCTATTGAACGGATGCAAAAACATAGAAGAGGATATGGGAAGATACCCAGGCAAATGGATTCGCATAGGGGAAAGACTGCACCCTGGCGATTATTCCACTCAGTATCCTGTTGCATACGAAGCATTCAAGAAAGTTCGTAAAGGAGATGTCCTTTATTCATTTGCTAGCGAAGTAGAAAAAGCCTTGAAAGAAGACAATTTTGAGAGAGTTCTACAGCTTTTAGAGAAGCGCCCAGGGGAAATGGCGAGAAGGTTGGATCATCTTGGCCGAGCATACCCTCAAAAACATAATACTCTCATCGAATCCTTTTCTACTATCGCGAGCCAGATTTCTTCACAAGTTTTAATACAACTGTTAGCACATTTTAAAAACCGAAACCAAGAAATAAATGCTCGAGCGTTTTTTCCCAAGGGGAATATTGCTAAAGTTCAAGTTGTAGAAAAGTCCTTGTCGCCCTTATCTGAGGATTTTTGCAATCAAGTTGTATCTATTTGTGAAACAGAATTGATCAGACAATTCAAAATGAAACCGCCTCTAGGTAAGGTCTACCTCGATCCGGTTCTTAAAACAATTTTTGTACCCTTAGCCCAGCGTTCCTCAGGCCGATCTTTAAAAACCTATGCTCGCGGATCAAGGTTTGAACTAGGAAAGAGTGATAAGACAATTCGTGCCTTCATCCATTGGAAAAACGTACTAGTAGATGAAAATACTTTTAGTGAATATCGTAATCAAGAGGCAGAAGAAGATTTCAATTTTGATTCTGATGAAGCACTATTATTCGAAATAGTGGATACAGGGGAAACTGAGAATAATAATGCTATCCGAGATTGGAGAGATGTTCTCAATTTAAGCAATCCGTCCGGTTCTCAGAATTTATCAAGGCAAATAAGAATTGATATTGATTTATCCCTTGGGTTGTATGATGCTGAGTGGAATTATATCGAACACATTTCTTATACTAACCTTCGATCTGACAATATTTTTGGCCTTTATCATAGTGGAGATATTGTTGATGCACCAACGGGTGCTAGTGAATTTATCGATATGGATGTAAAAGTATTACAAGAAAATAAAGTTAGATATGCAGTCTTTAATGTTTATTCTTACACCGAACAAGGTTTTAATGAAATCCCAGAATGCTTTTTTGGATGGATGGATCGAGAAAAGCCTGGATCTGGAGAGATTTTCGAACCTAAGACTGTCGTCAATAAAGTGGATTTAGCCTCACCAACAACAATATGCCTACCTGTTCTGTTTGACCTTGAAGAAATGAAGGTAATTTGGATGGATGTTGCTTTACGATCTAATCCAAACTGGGTAAATAATATCGAGGTTAATGTTAATAACGTCGTTCTCATCTCAAAAGCGATGGTAGAACTAAATAAACCGACTTTATACGACCTCCTTTTATTGAATGTCCAAGCTCGTGGGGAACTAGTTGATACACGTGAAAAAGCAGAAATGAGATTTGGGATCGAAGAATCTGATGATCTTACCCCGTTTAATGTAGAAACAATTCTTGCTGAATTTTTGTAACAGCAAAGAGCTATATGCAAAGTAGAAAGAATATATTTATATTGCTGGTGGGTATTCTTACATTTTTTCTGAGCATAATAACTTTCAAGTTCCAAGTCCAAGAATTTTTGCAATCAAGCTGTTGATGATCATGGATTTTATATTTTGCTCCTCACATTTCATCTAATGAAAACATGAAAAGACCATGACAACTAACCTCATCATCGCACCACCAGCAGCAGGTAAGACCGCTGCCTGCATTAATCAAATTCTGGCGATCCATAAAGAGCAACCGCTTGCCCAGGTGTGGGTAATCGTGCCGAACCCGCAAAAGGCGGCGTATTTCAAATATCGTTTAGCTGAGGCTGGCGGAGGAATGGGCGTCCGGGTGGGGGGATTCCGCAAGTTCTACCAGGAGATTCTGGAAGAACACGGCTTATTCGTGCCGGTTATCACCCCCGCGCTCTCGCACCGACTGATCCAGGAAACGGTGCGGGAAGCCTATTCAGCCGGCGAGCTGACGCATTACGCGGCAATCAAAGATAAACCAGGCTTCCTCTCTGTGTTGCGGGATGCCTTCGCAGAGCTGCGCAGCGCGATGGTGAGACCCTCTACCTTGCTGGAATACACGCGCGAAGCAACTCCCGCCCGGCGTGAACTGGCAATCCTCTACGACCGCTTCCTTGCGCGCCTGGAGACGCTCGGTTGGGTGGACGCTGAAGGGCAAGCCTGGCTGGCGATCGAAGCTCTCGAAAACAATTCGGACCTAGCTTCGCATCTGAGCCTGGTGATCGCGGACGGCTTCACCTCTTTCACCGCAGCCCAAAGGCAGTTCTTAAAGCAGCTTGGCAAGCAGGCAGGTGAACTATTGATCACCCTAACCGGTGAAGTGGGTTCAACCCGCCAGGTGGATGGGCGTTCGCTCGCTGTGCTAACAGATCTGCAAAGGGACCTATCTATAGAGATCCACGAACTCAAAGGGTCACCTCACTTACCCGAAGAGATCCTGCACATGCAGCAGCACGTACTGGATCCAGGTGAGGTTAAGCAGCTGGACACGCCAAAGCCATTTCTGCTTGAAGCCCGCTCGCAATCCGACGAGGCGCGCGAAGCTCTGCGCTGGATCAAGCAGCTGCACGTCCGCGGGCAGGTTCCTCTGGGCGCTTGCGCGATCTACACCGCCAATATGGAGATGTATCAACCGCTGCTGCGCTCCGCCGCGGATGAATTTGGTATCAAGGTTCACTTCTCGCAAACTGATCCGCTCAGCGAATCGCCGGCGGTGCTCGCGCTGCTTTCACTGTTGCGGCTGCCACTGGAGGACTATCCCACACGCAGCCTGCTCAACACGTTGCGTTCGCCATATTTCGATTTTGGTCTGGAGCCCAAAGACCTGGAAGACCTGGAGAACGCCAGCCAGCAGGCGATCATCGTCAGCGGCAAGGAGCAGTGGGATGAAGCCTGGCTGATGCTGCAGAGATCACAGAAGAACGCAGAAGAACACCCGGATGAAGAACGTCGTCGGAAAAAACGCTTGGCCGGCATCGATCTCCCCGCTTTGCAGGCACGATTGGAAAATATTTGGATGTTGTTCTCTCAAATTGGGACCAGCCGCTCGCAAACCGCGTGGGTGGGATGGCTTGAGGACACGCTTAATGGTTTAGGCTTCTACGAGAGGATCTCGAGTGAGCGAGACCGGCAGGCCTGCGAATCGCTTGGGGATGCACTGAGAGCCTTGGTCCTGAGCGAAAGCGTTGAGGGGACCGAAGTGGTAGATTATGCTCAATTCATCGCCGACCTGCAGGGAACATTGGCGGGCACACAGGTGATGGAGCCCTGGGAAGCCCGCCGGAACGCTGTGTTCGTCGGTAAGATGGTGGAAGCGCGTGGTGCTCGCTACGAGGCTGTGATCTTGTTGGGTCTCTCGGAAGGACTGTTTCCGATAGTCGAAAACCCCGATCCTTTCCTGGACGAAGACCTGCGCGAGGATTTGGGGCTTGAACCTCGCATAGGCCGCCACCAGGCCAGCACCTTCTACCAGGCTTTCACCCGCGCCAACTCACACCTGCTACTGACGCGTCCATACCTCACCGAGGAAGGGGAGAATTGGCAAGCTTCCGTTTACTGGGAGTCAATCAGAAAACTCTTCACTAAAAGTGCTATTACGAAGGTAAACCCCTCCAAACCGCGACCTCAATCTGAAGCGGCTTCGAGCCAGGAACTGCTTTTCTGGGCAGTCCAGCAGCAAAGTCTGCGATATTCCCAGGATGCCGAACTAACCAACCGCTGGTTGGGACTACAAAAAGCCCACCAGGTGCTTGACCAACGGCGTGCCAAACTTGCGCAAGGGAATTATGAAGGCAATCTGTCGGCGCTTTGCGATCAACTTACATCAAAATATTCTTCAGACCATATTTGGAGCGCTTCCCGCCTGGAAACCTACAAAGCCTGCCCCTTTAGGTTCTTTGTGGATGCAACCCTGAAGCTTGAACCAAAGAAATCACCAGTATTGGGGTTGGATGCCGCTCAAAGAGGGAGCGTGTACCACCTGGTGCTGGAACTGGTCTATACGCGTGTGAAACAGGAAGGTATCTCCCCATCGGACATCCTGGATGAGGTCGCTGCCGAGGAGTTTGCTAAAGCTCCTGGCAAATTCGATTTTCGACCTTCAGCACTCTGGGAAGTGGAAAAGGCTGAACTACTTGAGAAGTTGCATAAAACAGTGGAGGCTTTGGAGAAGGGAAAAGGTTCATGGGAGCCGTTTGGCTTCGAGCAAAATTTTGGCATTAAAGAGGCACCTCCGCTTAAGTTTGACATCGATGGAGATATTGTCCAGATCCACGGGCTAATCGACCGCCTGGACAAAAACCCGGAAGGCCGGCTGCGTGTGATTGATTACAAATCTGGCAGTTCTCATTTATCTCCATTAGACTTGTTAAACGGTTCGCGCCTGCAACTGCCCATTTATGCCCTGGCAGCCCAGGACGCCTTAGAGCTGGGGGAGGTTGAGGAAGGCTTTTATTGGAGTATCAACGACGCTAAAGCCAGCGCCATCAAACTTTCCAGCTTCAAATACGGGGATATCAAAGGTCCTGATGCAGCTTACAAATTAGTAAGTGAGCACATCAAAGACGTGCTGGAGAGCACCAGGGCGGGCAATTTTGCGCCAAAAACACCCGATGGCGGCTGCCCGGAATACTGCCCGGCAATTTCCTGGTGTTGGCGTTACAAAGCGGGGTTTTAACCATGACTAACCACAGAACTGAACAGGTTTTGAACCTTTTTACACTGAACGAAAAACAGCAAATTGCTGCGACTGAACGGGGCAGGGACGTGGTGGTCACGGCGGGGGCTGGCAGCGGGAAAACCTCCACGCTGGTGGCGCGTTATACCTGCCTTTTGTCAGACGGAACAAAACCACGCAGCATTGCCGCGATTACCTTTTCCATCAAGGCTGCCCAGGAGATGCGCTCGCGCGTGCGATCAAAGTTGATGGAATTGGAAGAGAAGTCCGTTGACGAGTCAGAGCGACTCCATTGGTCAAAACTCTCTTCGCAGATTGATTCGGCACGCATTGGCACTATTCACAGCCTTTGCGCAGAGATCATTCGCAATCACCCTGCCGAAGCAGGCGTGGATCCACGCTTTGATGTGATCGATGACGGGCTTTCCAAAGCGATCAAAGCCAAGGTCGTGGAAGAGGAAATGGCGCGGCTGGTGGAAGAGGAACGCTTCCTGCCTTTGTTGTATAACATCCCGGTCGCCAATCTTACCAAACTGCTCGCGCAAATGTTGGAGCGGCGGCTGGAGACCCAGGAAACCTTTGATTTAGAGATCGACAACCATTCCCGCTTGCTGGACGAATTGAGAGAACGCATGAATTCGCCTCTCATCACTAATCCGATCAGTGAGTTGAGGGAAATTGACTCGCGGGATCTTTTGGAAGACGCGGGCGCAGGTTTGGCGGGAATGGTACAAAATCTGTTGGGCTCTTGGTCGTCAGCTGAAAAAGCGCTCGCAGAGAACGATCCCATTGCTTGCGCGATGCATCTATATAATGCCAGACGCAATTACATGCGGATGAACATCGGCAGCACGACAAGTTACACAAAGCCAATCATCGCGGAACTCAGGCATTTCTTTGCAGAAATTATCGACCCTCTGACCGGAGGCGAGAAATCTACAGATGCGCCACCTACCAGAGAGGCAGAAGAAAAGTTCGCTGAAATTCTACCCCTGTTGCGCTTAGCATTTGATCGCGTTCAGCAAGCATATGTGGACCAATTAACGCTCAGACAGGCGTTGGACTTTGACGACCTGGAATTTCATGCTCAGCAATTGTTAGCCATCCCCGAAGTCCGTCAGCGCTGGCGGGAAGAACTGAAAGTGGTGATGGTGGACGAGTACCAGGATACCAATCCGCGCCAGCGCGACATTGTCAACGCCCTGGCAGGGGATCGTGGCTACCTCTTTATGGTGGGGGATATGCGCCAATCCATTTATCGCTTCCGCCGGGCGGACGTGACTGTTTTCAGAGAAGAGCAGGAGCGTATCGATAATGAAGCTGGTTTGGTTGTCGACCTGGATCGAACTTACCGGGCGCATGAAGAGCTTTTGAATGCCACTGGAGATCTTCTTTCTCACATCATTGGTACTGAAGAAGATCCGCTGAAAAAATATTACGTTCCTTACACACCGCTCGTGGCCAATTTTAGGCAACCAAAACATCCAGTTCGTTCTCCCTACGTCGAGTTTGTCTTAGGGGCAGGGGAAGATACCGCCGCAGGACGACTGCAAGCCGCCCGCGCGTTGGCAGTCCGTCTGCAGCAGCTAAAGGATGAGGGGCAAATAAAGAATTGGGATGAAGCTGTGCTGCTTTTCAGGGCTACGACAGCGTATCCATTTTATGAACAGGCTTTGGAAGAAGCAGGCATAGCTTTTGTTACGGTTGCAGGCAAGGGCTTTTATGATCGCCCGGAAATCCGCGATCTACTGAACATCTTGAGGGCGGTCGCGGATCCCCTGGATAACCTCTCCTTTGCAGGATTGTTGCGTTCGCCGGCTTTTGGTTTGAGCGATGCGGCTCTCTTCTTGCTGCGACGATCCGATCGATCCTATTTCGAAGCCTTGCGTGGAGATCTGAGCTTGCTGAGTGAACAAGACCGGGCCAGTGCCCAGCGTGCTTTGTTTATCCTTAACAAACTGATACCTCTGGTCGACAGGGTGCCGGTGGCTGAACTCTTGAAGCGGGTTGTGGATGAGCTGGATTACCGCGCGATTCTCGCTACTGCTGATGTCAGGCTGGAGCAGGGGCAGTCCATTAAAGCTGCCGGTCGCCTCTGGCACAACCTTGATAAATTGATTGCCGATACCCAACTGAGCAAAGCGACCACGGTCAGAGAATTTCTGGACATGCTGGAAACGCTAAATGACGCTGGCGCGCGTGAAGGCGAAGCCTCGGCGGAAGCTGAAGGCTCCGTGCGCTTGATGACAATCCACAGGTCCAAGGGGCTGGAATTTCCGGTGGTGGTCCTGGCAGATGCTGGACGGCAGGAGAAGGCTGGCAGGAACAGCTTTTTCCTCTCGGATGATCTGGGTGTCACGTTTAAGACCGAGCCTGCATCCATGCTCTACAACCTCGCAAAATTCCAGGATGCAGACCAGGATAAGTGCGAAGCTTTGCGAATTCTCTATGTTGCCTTGACGCGCGCGCAGTCCAAGCTCATTATCAGCGGTCACGCAAAATTGGAAGATGGCGTGATAAAGCTGACCGGGTGGGCAAACGATGTAGATGACGCTCTGGGACTGCCTTCCTTGGAATTTTCCAGGAATTCAAGCGGACCTATCGTGGTGCAGACGCAGTCCAATTACCCCGTGAGAGTCTGGTGTTCGATGGGGGAGGTGCCGTTTTCTGCAGTTCAGGAAGAAGCATCGATTGAAGATTCTGCTGCCACGAGCGACCGTGTGCCGCTCTACCAGCCGGCTGAGGGCTTTGGGCAAGCGGAACTACCGGATGATCCTGAGAGGGATCTGGAGCTCCAATCCTGGCGCGTCACCCGGGCGGACAGCCGGGTTTCGGGGAAAGTTCTGGGGAAAATCGTCCACAAGGCTGTTCAGCGCTGGCTCTTCCCTGGAGATGACGGTTTGGATGCGCTGTTGGAGTCCGAAGCCTGGCGGGCAGGACTGGCAACGAAAGCGACGCGCAGTGAGGTCACCGCGCGTGCCAACGAACTCTTATCGCGTTTCCGAGCGCATCCGCTATGGCACGAAGTGGATGCCGCCCTCGAGCATCACTCGGAACTGCCTTATTCGTACATTGTCGATGGCAAGGTTGAGAACAGGGTCATTGACCTGCTTTACCGGGAAGTCCGTGGCTGGCACATCATCGATTTCAAGTCCGATCCGATCCAATCATTTACACAAAAAGAGCACCTGATCCAGGTGTACGCTCCCCAGGTGCGTCGTTATAGAGGCATTGTTGAATCCAAGCTGGTCACGTCCGCAAGCGGCCAGTTGTGCTTTCTGGACGACCAGGGTGAAGTCAGTTTGGTTGAGGTGTGAAATGAAACACAGATCTCTTGGTGAAGCGTGCGAATTTATTCAAAAAGAATGGGATGAGAGGTAAGTATGACCCCCAAGATTGAACCAATTACGACAAACATGGAAAAGAAGACGGCCTACCAAATACAAATGGAGCGTTTCAAGCGCGCCAAGGCAGGTGGCTTCCACCTCGAAGCAATATTCATTATCTACGCATTGATCGAAGATCGACTTTCTGCATTCTTGTTCCATGCTGGAGTTACTAACTCCACCCGGGAGAAAATAGCCAGGAATGGCAAGGTTCGCCCTTACTTGGATAGGACGCTCACAGTACTGAACACCAGGCAACCGAATATTCGCAATGTAAGTGCCAAGATTAAATTGATTAAGGAGCTAATGGAGTGGTCAACGGACTATTCGGTTAATGAACCCACGCTCAACTATCTGGACGCCCTCTATAAGCAGATCAACAGAACTGCCGGGAGGGATCAGATGATCGAGACTCTAACGAGGATCGAGGGGTGGTGTGCTAGCAGGAACGAACTTGTGCACGCGCTGCTGAACAAAAAAGTGGAGAACCAGGAGGAGATTTTGCAAGCCTTGGTTGCAGAGGGCGAAGCCTGTAACCGTTCACTTCAAAACTTCGTGAAGTCTTTCAAGGTCAGGAACACCTTGCGCAAGACATTCAACATCCAATAATGGTTATTAATGGGGACAAACGAAATGAGCTCAGACCAAAACAACAACTCAGGCTGTCTTTTTCCTTTCGGGGACGACTTCCTGCCGATTCTCATGTTCTTCTTCCATGTCAACCAGCCAAACCCTGGCGCGTCTATTTTCGAGGAGGAGGATGAAGATGATCAAGACCCGAGTGAGGACGAAGACGAAGAATAGGGGAGCTATGTCATCCAAATTGATCAACTCATTAATAAATTTTCGATTAATCCTCATTACAAAAGTAATGAATGCGATAGAATCAACTCGAAGCAGTTGTTTTTTTATTTCTGTATCAAGTCTTCAACAATAAGGAGAGGATAATTTGAGCGAAGATTTCACATTTTTTCAAAAACAAAAAGGCAAATATAAAGACCACCCGCTAGTGAGTCGGAGTCTGAGTTTGGGAATAGACTTTCTACACATCAACCACGCTATCACAATCCCAGGAGGACAACATCATGGCTGCAAGTACTAACAATACCCATTCTGAAAGTAATGAAGTTGTAGTTTCACCACCAGTAGACGGCTCCCACATAAATCTGAACGAAATCATTGGTAATAAAGGAGGTCTTTTCTCCAGGACCAAACCAGTGGACGTTCTCATCCTTGAGGACGGCCTCTACACGCTCTCCGAACCCATCGCCATTCACACATCCCTCAAAATGATGGCCAGGAATCCTAATAAAGCCATTATCAAGAACGAAAATTTACCCAACTTGCTAACATTCACCGGGGACGGCAAACTTATCCTGAGCGGTATCCTTTTTATCATTGGGAATCCGAAGATCCAAAGCAATACGGTCGTCATCAAGTCTGGCAACCTCGAAATGTCCGGATGTGGCGTCGGCGGCGCGTTTGATCCCAAAATAACGAAGCGTGACTTTGGCGCTGGTCTGCTCCTGCTGGGCAATGCTTCAGCCACGGTTTCCAACACTGTTCTTAACGGGAGCATGTTGGGAATTTCCCTGCAGGGCAATTCATCGGCGAAAATCGTCAGCTGCAATTTTTCAGGCAATGGGTATGGATTGGTGCTGAGGGACAAAGCTCATGCGGAATTGCTATCCAACGAGTTTGAAAACAATTATGAAACTGGTGTGATGGTGTACGACAAGTCAAGTCTCATCTCCAGCGGAGATTCGAGCCACAACAACAAGCAAGGGATCGGGTTCTTGTTTAATGCCAAAGGCACGGTGGAAAACGCGGCATGCTACGAAAACCAATACCATGGGTTCTTTATTAACGATAGCTCACAGGTCACGCTCAAGAACTGCAAGAGCTATTCGAATGCTTATAGTGGCATTGCCATCTATGGTGACTCCCATTCTGAAGTCCAGGATTGTGAATGTTATCAAAACTCTCATAGCGGTTTCGAGATCGCGGAGCACGCTAAAACCACACTCACAAACAATAAAATTTACAAAAACAACGATGCCGGAATTTATCTGGATGACACTGCTGAAGCCCAGATCATCGGAAATGAAATTTTTGAGAATGATGTGGCTGTGAATGTAAACGGAAAAAACACCATCACGATTGACCAGTGCAAAATCCATCACAATTCGAGTTTCTTAAGCTACAACATATTGAGTGAAGTGAACCAGGGTGACAACGAGGTCTTTGAGAACGACGCCGAAGAGGATGAGGACGAGGATGAGGAAGAGGGCGAGAGCGTAGATCTGGGTGGTTTTTTGGCGAGGTTGTTCGGGGGAGCGAGCGTTAGCAGCGACGATGACGATGATGATGAAGAAGATGATGACGATGAAGATGAAGACGACGACGAAGACGAAGACGATGATGACGATAGCAATGGTCAACAGTTTTCAATAGGTTTTGGATTGGGGTCAGATGGCTCAGTGACACCTCTCGAGGATGATGGTAGCGGAGGTCTTTCCTTCTCCTTCACACTTGATCAGGACGGGGAAGATGTTCCCGACATCAGATGCCCGAAATGCAATAAAAAAGACACAGACCTCGTGGATTGGGATACTGACACCTACAAGTGCAATTCCTGTGGGCACGAATTTGTTCCCGAGATCTACAAAGCGCTTGATTCTGCTGAAGATTATGTAAATCGCGCCTGGGGCAATTTCAAGCAAAGAAATTATAAAAGGACCATCAAAGATTGCACTTCAGCCATCAAGTTAGATCCCAACTTAACGCTTGCCTATACGATTCGTGGAAAAGCACTTGGGGCGAGAGAAGAATATCAGGAAGCAGAAAGAGATTTTAGCGAGGCTATCCGAATTTCTCCTGATGACGACAACGCCCATTTTAGTCGTGGCGAGACCAGGTTATATCTGGAAAAATATGATGAGGCTATCGAGGACTTAAGCGCTTCCATTGGTTTTGACCCAGATTTTGCTGACACATACGTACATCGGGCAAACGCGTATTTTAAAAAAGAGAATTATCCCCAAGCCATTGAGGATTTCTCAAAAGCAATAGAGCGCGAACCAGACAATGCCTCTGCCATCTTCCAAAGAGGATATACCTACAGCATGCTCGGTCAAGATGACAAAGCTCTCGCGGATTACAACACGGCAATCGAGTTGGATCCGGATGATGAGGATTCATTTGTTCGAAGAGCAGAATTGCATGAAAGGAATGGCCGCTTTAAAGAAGCCATCACAGATTACAGGAACTTTCTGCGCAGCGCTGGTGGTGAACCTGACCCGGAAATAATCGAAAGGATCAAAGCCCTTCAACTCAAGCTTGATCCGAATGTGGAACCAGTAGCGTTTGACCCTGATGAGGAAGTATCTATCTGGGAAGATGTCACATTGTCAGAGGATTCCAAGTTATACCGGTCAGAGGAACGTGGTGAGAAGTTGCTCGAGGAAGGTGATTATGCCGGGGCGCATATGGAATTTTCTGACTTTATCGCCCATCAACCTAAAAATGTTGCTGCTCATATCCAGCGCGCCTGCGCCAGTTTCGCGGCTGGTAACCTTGAAGGCGTCATTGAAGACTTTACCGGCGCGATCAACTGCGGTGCAGCTATTTATCCTCAAAAGGGTCCGTTTTCCGATTCAGTGGATCCAAGATATGACCAAATTCATCTGCTCAGAGCGCTATCTTACGCTCTAGCTGGTCAAGAAGAGAAGATTCTTCCTGACCTGATTGCTGATACCAAAATCGGTTTTGATAATTCTTATACAAGCAAAAATTGGCCGAGGCGTTCTTCAAACCTGACTGCTAATGATAGAGCGGCGGGCAAGTTTATTCGGATGGTTCTGAACGAAACTGAAAATAACCGAACACCTGTACAAGACGCCTTATTAGCACGCCTTACTAAGGATGTGGAAGGTTTTGCAAAAACCGCGGTGTTATTGGAAAAAAGTGATCCACACAACCCAATTCTGCTATGGGCGTTTGGACTCAACCAGGAGGGTAATGAAGACCATCCGTTTATTGGAGATGTGCCTCTTAGTTATCCAGACGATAACGCGGAATTGCAGTTCGTACGCGGGTTTAAAAGCATGACTGCTGGTGAATTTCAGCGGGGAAAAGAATTGATGGTCGACGCCATCAGATTAGACCCAGATAATGCTGAATATCATGAAAAATTAGGCGTATTCCTGACAAGGGCAAATGAACCGGATGAGGCAATTCTTCACCTAACCAAAGCGATCGAATTAAATCCAAATGCTAAAGACGCATATTTCTATCGCGGCATCGCGCACAAATCCAAGGATGAATTTTCTGAGGCTCAGGCGGATTTCCTGGAAGTAATTGAACTTGAAAGCGCCCCAGGAAACACTTTTTCAGAGGATGCCCGACAACAAATCGATGAACTCAAGGCATTGGAAGCGAAGAAGGAACATTTTCAGAATTTGAAAGCCAAACAGAATGAGCCTCTCGAAACCGCGGCAAAATATATTGAGCGAGGTCAAACCTACCTAAGAACTGGCGAATGGGAGAAAGCTTATCTGGACTTTGACGAAGCCATCAGGCTTGAACCGACCAATGCCAAAGCCTTCCGTTTTCGCGGAGCATCCCATTACAAAATGGGAGATGCTGAACTAGCAATAAAGGATTACAGCCAGGCAATCAAACTTGACCCTAATAACAGCGACTTACACCTCAGCCGAGGCATTCTGCAGGCAGATTCTGGCGATTCCGATGACGCTCTGGTGGATCTCAACGAAGCCATTCGATTGGACCCCAGCAATGCCATGGCTTACCATATGCGCGCAAAGGTGCATGCTGAGGCTTGGTACGATGGGGACAGCATCGACCAGGCTACTGATGATTTTGAAAAAGCCATCGAGCTCAACCCCAATGATCCTCAGGTTTACGTCTCAAGGGCTGAATTCTGGGGGCAACCCTGTTTCCGAGGCGCAGAGGACGATGCTCTTGCTGATCTTGATCAGGCCATCCGCCTGGCACCGGACAATGCCGAGTACTATCTGGCGAGATTCAAAGTCAAGGCCAAGCTAAACGACGCTACTGGCGCTTCGGAGGACCTGACCAAGGCCTTCCTGCTCGATCCAAGCAATGAAGAGGTAAAGGAGTCGGTCCAAAAATTGACCTCTGGGAGCGACAAAGCCCAGGCTGCGATTTTCGCCCAAAGTGGACTCGACAAATACCAAGGCGAGGATTATGAAGGCTGTATCCATGATATGTCAGAAGCAATCAAAAATGATCCAAGCACAGAAGTCTACTTCAGCTTACGCGGCCTTGCTTACAATCAATTGGATATGGAGGATGAGGCTTTGTCAGATTTTTCAGAGGCAATAAACTTGGACACAAAGAATGATGAAATCTTTTTAAAACGCGGAATTATTTATGCTGAAAGAGATTTACCTGATGAAGCTCTTGGTGACTTTGATAAGGCAATTAGCCTGGGATCAGAAGAACCGATCGTATTTCTCCGGCGAGGTTTCTTGTATTTGGAAAAAGAGTTGATTGATGAGGCCATTAATGATTTCACAAAAAGCATTGAATTGGATCCAAGCTTAATGTCCTATGTAGCCCGTTCAAATGCATACCTCCAACAAAAATCCTACGATCTTGCCATTTCTGATATGTCCAAAGCAATCGAGCTAGATCCGGGATATGACAATGCTTACCTGCAACGAGGATTTAGCTATCAACAGCTTGAAGATTACAAATCCGCTACTGAGGATTATGAGGTGTATCTTCGGATTACTGAAGATGATGATTTCCGAGAGGAAATAACTGAATTGATAAAGGAGTGGAAAGATAATGAGGCTCCAAATTCCTCTCATAAAAGGGAAGAGGTTAATGTTGAGAAAAAACAAGATTCCACCTTAAATGATATTCAGCAACCCTCCCCAGAAACTCAAAAAACTCCACTCTCGATTACCGAGACCTGGATGCAAATGGGAAAAAACGCGCTTGAGAAGGGGCTCTACCCAGATGCAGTTCTGAATTTCGACAAGGTGATCAAAAAAGAGCCCTATAATTGGGAGGCAACGATTTACTATTGGCGGGCAGTTGGTGGCCAAACTGACTTCGAAAATGAGGCTTGGGATATTTTCTTTGAGAATATCAACCAAATCAAAAGTTATATTTTAAATCGCCTTACCGGTAATGAACGCCAAGAAGCTCTATTACTCATTGCTGAATCAGTTCACTGGTACACAGATCTATTTATGAACCTTGTCAAAGAACGCCGCGACAAACGGCTCTACGATCTTGAAAACCAGGCAGACATCAATACTCTGCTTGGCAGCATCAATATGTTCTTCGGAGGAATAGGTCGCTTGGAGGATTCGCTAACATTCCTGGATTCGATGCAGGAAATAGAGTTCCAGGGCATTAAGCATGCGATCAATAAATCCAAAATCGACTGGATTACCACACTTTGTGAGCCTGTAAAAGCTCGGATGAGACCCTCAAAGGATGGCTTTGCCTACACAGGCATCCCTGATGATGTCCGGTTCAAATATATTGCCAAGTACGAAACAATATTGGATGAAATCGTTAAAGTTGAACCGGAGTATAAACCCGAAAAACTGATCGATCGCCTGACAGCGCCAACGAGCACGCAAGAAGCCCTTAACCGACCAGCTGAATTAGCCAAGAAGCAAATTTCAATAGACAAAGCAAGGCAAATCAGAATTGCTGAGTTTGAGAAACAGAAATACTGGGAAACGCATCCAGAAGAATATGCTGCATACTTGGAAGAAGAAAAGCGAAAAAAGGAAGAGGAAAAAGCCCGGGTGTTGGCTGAGGAGCAGCGTAATGTGGAGGCACGTAAAGCGCGTGCTTTAGCGGAACAAAAACGCAAACAAGAGTTGTTCGAAGAACGCAAACAAAAACTGCAAAAAGAGATTGATGAACACAATCTCAAACTCGAGGTGCTAAAGCGTGAGACTGGCAGTGAGATTGAGCGGTTGCGAAAAGAACGCGATAGCCTAGGCTTCCTGGCAATGGGCAAAAAGAAGGAGATTGACCAAAAGATCCATTCCTTAGAAAACCAGTTCTTAGACTTTGCCACCAAAGCCGAAGCACTCAAAAAACAGTTGAAGGATCTGAAACCTTAAGAAGCAAAACCATCAAGCAATCCGCCGGTGAAGTTCACCGGCGGATTATGGTTATCCTACGTTTGTAGTTTGAGGAATGTGTTTGAGCCAGGTGTACCGTGCTTGCATGTACGATTTCCAGTCCTGCATTTCCTCAGTTTCAAACCATCTGAAAAGATCTTCCGCATGCACGCTGATGAAACTCCCCTCATCTTTGACCAATCTTTTCCAGACTCCGGTTGATGTAGCCCCCAAGCCTATCAGCAGTGGCGAGGTGATCCGTTTGAAGTCGCCATTTGCATCCGGTGAGATGTGCAGCAGGCTGACTACATCCGCACCCATCTCGTGAGCATCTTCCATCCTGGCTGCAAGGAACTGCTGGCGCATGAATTGGTAGAACGGCTCGTAATAAAGCGCGTCGACACCTGGCAGCAGGTCCGTGTCCACGATGCAGTCCGGGTCATCAAACAGGTGCTGATAGATTTTCCGCCGGTCTGTGCCGCTTGTGGAAAATCCGAGGTAGCTGCCTCCGTAGGACTCGGTGTATTTCCACTCGATCAGTACTGCCTGCCGGATTTTATCCCTGTCCTCAAACATGACGATCGTGTCGGCGCTGGTGAAGTTCGCTCCGCGCGAGCGGTTACCGGTTTTGGACGCACGTTCACCCAGGTAATTTTCTGCCCCGATCCACTCAAAGGAAACGTAGAGTCCATCTTCAACCGGGATCATGTGGTCTATTTGCGGGAAAACCGATCTCAATAAGTTAGCCAGCTCAATGGGTTTATCCGTGAATGGAAACAGGAAATTGACACACGCGACCTGGGAGCTGCACAGGTGATTGCTCGGTTTTCCATTCTGACCCTGATGCCAGGCAATGTTGTGATTTGCGAAAAACGCCATGGCCGCTTGCCGGATTGGGGGAAAGAGGTTCTCCTCCGCGTATTCCGAGGGTAGGCAAAACGGGCGGGGCTTGCCTTTGAATAGACCGTCAACTTTAGCATTCTCTGAAATAGTATCAGAAAGGGCTTTAAACCGAATTTGTTTAGGTTTTTCGCTTTCGAGAAATTTACCCATTTAGGTTCACACTACGCGCTTTTCTCTTTTTTCCTGTTGGATCTCCCAAATTCTTTTTTGAAGCTCCACTTCTTCAGGTGTCCATGTGTGTTTTACATTCTCTGCGTGTCGTTTGACATCAACCCAGGTCCGATTAATCACGTTCGGTTGTTTTTCAGGGTCATCAGAATTGGGGTCACCCATGTGCCAGTATATTCTATCACAAAAATAGAGGTATTTACTCCGATACTGATTGAATGGTTCAACAATGCCATATTTCTCGATGAAGACGATCAAACTCGCGTGATCATCTGTATCACACATGGCTTTGGTCGTGTACTCATGAGGCAAAGTTCGTGCATATCTCCAGGCAAATTTCCATTTTGCGCGACCGATCCTTCGGGATAAATCATTGTGTTCATCTTCTGGCACAGGCGATAGTCCCATCAAGATCATTAGACGAAAATCGGTATCTGGTTGTAA
>JAQVUC010000114.1 GCA_028699715.1 Anaerolineaceae bacterium
GTTGAACGCGCGGTGGAATTGGCAGAAACAAAATACTGCCAGGGCATCGCCATGATGGCTAAGACGGCTGAAATCGTACACACGATCACGATTATTGAAGAATAGTACTTAATCAAATCCCGGGAGGAGCGATTTAGAATCGCTCCTCTTTTTGATTTTCATTTTTTTATTATTTACAAACACTAACATTCCTGTCTAAATATTCTCTAAATCAGAAACTGGTAAAATCACAGGGATTATGAAGAAGTACTGTCTGGTTCTCTTGATCGGAATATTTTTGCTGCTTGCAGGATGCGGTTCGCCTACTGTTGAACCCATTTCCCAAGCAACAAAAAAATCAACTGATGAGCCTACTGAAATTCTATTAACACCTGAGGTGGTATCTACTCCCGAATCGATCCCAACCCAAGATGAACAGCTTTTCAGTTTGCCAGACCCGCCAGAAAATCCGACCCACTACAAACTCGATTTGATTTTCAACTACTATTCTCATTTTGGTTCAGTGACCCAAAAAATCACCTACACCAACAAATCAAATCAGGCTCTGCCTGAAATTTTGCTGGTTGTCCCTCCCCGAAATTGTGAAGGCAGCTACAGCCAATACAGCCTTTCGGGTGATCTCATTACCGGTTTTCGTGAAGAGGGCATCTTTACCTACCTGAGCCTAAGCAAACCGCTGCAGCCCACGGAAACAACCGTGATCAACCTAAGTTTCCGCATTTATCTCCCGGAACATCCAGGCATCTACGGGTACACAAATCAGCAGGCTAATGTTTCTGATTGGTATCCCTTTATCCCGCCTTATGATGATGAGCAAGGTTGGTTGGCTTATCCCAGGATAGTCGATCAGGATAACATCATCGTGGGCGAATCGATCGTCAATGAGTTTAGCAATTTTGAGGTTAGTCTCACCCTGACTAGTCACGCTGATCTGATTGAAGTGGCTGCCAGCGCCCCCGCGACCGGGGCTGATGGTCGTTACACCTATACCCTGGAACATGCCCGCGGCTTTACTTTCTCGATCAGTGATAGTTACTTTATCCATGAAATCGTGCAGGATGATGTCACCATCCGTTCTTACGTTTTTATGAACGAAATTGAATCTGGCAAATCGGTTACCAAAATCGGCGCGAATGCCATGAAGCTCTTTGGTGAGCTTTTTTATCCCTATCCGCGTGAGCTGGTTTCCATCGTAGTAGGCGACTTTTTACACAACATGGAGATGGACGGCATGATCATGATCAGCTATGGCATCTTCGATTTTTACAACGATATTCCGCAAACTGATTTGACCATCATGGCACCTCATGAACTCTCCCACCAATGGTTCTACGGCTTCATTGGCAGCAACCATGCCCTGGAACCCTGGTTGGACGAGGCTTTGGCTACCTATGCTGAACTTTTGTACTACGAGCGCTACCATCCCGAAAGTGTTGATTGGTGGTGGCAGATTCGCATTTACAAACCGGCTCCGGTTGGCTATGTGGATTCAGACATCTGGATCGATGGCGGATACATCCCCTATCGCAACGCGGTTTACCTACGCGGAGTCCAATTCCTGCACGAGGTCCGCCAGGCTGTCGGGGATGGAGCCTTTTTCGCGGCGCTCAAAGAGTATGCCTACAAGAACACTTTCAATCTTGCCAGCAGGGCAGACTTCTTCAACGCTTTTGCAAATCACAGCGATGTGAACCTGGACCCCATCATCGTAATATATTTTCAAAACTGACCTCTGAAAAAGAAGATAAAGAGACTCAAATGCAAGCCTATTGCCGTGCCCCTCAACTTGACAGCCAATTATTTGTTGGTTATTATGCCAAATTGGAGTTACTATGAATGAACAACCACGAAACACTGAAAACAATAAGCCAGAGCAGCCTGAAGAGCTTGAAAACTCTGACAATAAGGTTTCCAAACCCCTGCTGAAGCAGCCTGGCATGATCGCCTCACTGGTCATGATCGTTCTGGCAGCGATCCTGTTGGTGGCATGGGTGATCGACAATCAAGAAGCTGATCTTCCTGAAACCACGGCTACAGTTTTGCCGCAACCCACGCTGGTGGAACCTGTCATCCATCAGGATACAGAACCAGAACCAACCCTGGTTCCCCAGCAAACCATCGAAGCCGTGATCACAGCCCAACCAGCCACACCGGAGCCTCGTGATCAGGTCATCACCCACACCATCAAAGATGGTGAAACGGTTGCAACGATCGCTTCTTTATATGGACTATGGCCAGAGAGCATTCTTTGGGCAAATCGCTATGAATTGGGCACAGACCTGCGCAATTTCACTCCCGGCACCACCATCTTCATTCTGCCTGTGGATGGCGTCTACCACATGTGGTCCCAGGGCGAAGGCTTGGGAGCCGTCTCCAATTACTACGGGGTAAAACCGGAAGATATCATCAATTACCCCGCTAATAATCTGGATTCAGGCACAATTGGTTCCTATGCCACTCCAAATATCAGCGTCGGCACGCGTTTGGTTGTCCCTGGCGGCACCATCCCCAATTATTTTGCCAGCGACACTTTGTTGTACTATGCGGCCGTTGAAAAATTGGCCACGCTTCCAGTTGGTGACTCGGAAAGTTTCCCTGCTCCCAGGACGGAAATCATCGCTTACGAAGTACAAGCGCTTGATTCCATTTTTACAATCGCGGAAGATTTTGATCTGGAACCAGAAACCATCCTCTGGACCAACCGTTATCTCATCGGTGACACGCCTGATGGTATTTATCCCGGTCAAAAACTGATCATCCTGCCGGAAGACGGCGTCTTTCATGCCTGGTTATATGGTGAAGGTTTGAATGGCGTTTCCAGCGGATATGGGGTAACTCCTGAGGACATTCTCTCAGAACCGCTCAACAATATCGATCCGGAAGCTATCGGCGATTACAGCCTGCCCAGAATCAAAACCGGTACTTTCCTGTATATCCCCGGCGGCAAGGGCTCAATACCAACCTGGGTGGGTGTGGTGATCGACCCCAACGACCCGGCGGGTAAGCACCCCAATGTTTCTTACCTTGGAGCTTATGCCTGTAACACCACTGCCTGGGCGGTTGGCTCCGGACTTTTCCAACTCCCAACCAACACAAGCGCTATCAGCGGTTATGAATACAATCCCCCGGTTCACAACGGGCTTGATTATGCCGGACGAACGGGTGATAACCTCTACGCGGTCGACACTGGTGTGGTCATCTATGCCGGCTGGTCAGACCGGGGTTACGGCAACACCGTTGTTATCGATCACGGAAATGGCTATCTTTCCCTGTATGGTCACTTGATGGACGGCGGCCTGAATGTGTCCTGTGGTCAAACAGTAAGCGGAGGACAGATCATCGGCTTTATGGGTTCCACCGGAAAGTCAACCGGCTCCCACTTGCATTTTGAGTTGCGCTATAACGGATCGCCAGTCAACCCACATGGCTTTGGTCTCTAAAATATTTACGAAATCCACGAACCGGCTGAAATTCAGCCGGTTTTTTGTTTGGCATTCTATGTCTTAATGATCAATAAGCAGACTAACTGGTAAAATGCATCTCATGAGACAACGTTTTTTCCTCATACTTCTTGCTTCTTTGTTGCTGCTGAGCGCTTGTGGGCCATCCCAGCAAACAGCGTCGGATCTGCCGACCGCGCAGACAACATTGAATCCTGTCACCCAAACTTTGCCCCCACCAGTCACAGCAACGCCCGTTTTGGAAACCTCGGTTGCTAATGAGGAAAAATTCAGCCTCTACGATTTTCAGATGGTTTTTGATTACCAGCAGCACACTGCCCAGGTTGAACAAAATATCATCTATGTCAATAAATCGCCCTTCACTCTTCAGAATATCCTTCTGGTAGTTCCCCCGCGGGCATTCGCCGGGGCTTACCTTGAGCAGGAGCTGTCTGGGTCCACCATAGCCGCAGTCCAGGAAGAGGGCATCAGGACGTATATTACCCTTACTGAGCCGCTCCTCCCATGGCAATCTTTATCGATCAGTTTGCGTTACGATTTAGCCTTGCCACAAAGGGAGGGCACCTTTGGCTACACCCAAAGGCAAAGCAACCTAAGCAATTGGTATCCCTTTATCCCTCCGCTAAATGCTGAGGGAGCCTGGATCAGTCACGACCCACAGATTGATTTAACCAACATGCTGGTTGGGGAGTATATTGTCAACGAAATCGCTAATTTTAACCTGACCTTTGTCCCTGCCGGCAGTCAGAAAAACATTCAAATCGCGACGGGAGCTGTTCCCACCCCAATTGAAGGCGGCATGCAGTACAAGCTTGAAAAAGCCAGGGCGCTCAGCTTCTCGATCTCTGACCAGTATTATCTAGAGGAAATTGACCACAACGGTCTCCTGATCCAGGCCTATGTCTTCCAAAACCAGGCTGCAAAAGCTTCCGCGATGCTGTCGATTGCCGCCCAGGCCATGGACCTTTTTTCTGACCTCTACACAGCTTACACGCGGGATCGGATCGTGCTTGTCTCAGCCGATTTTCTCCACAACATGGAAATGGACGGAATGGTTTTGCTCTCCAATAAAATCATTGATTTTTATGACAACACACCCCTGAACAACCTCACCATCCTCATCCCGCATGAACTTTCGCATCAATGGTTTTACAGTCTGGTTGGGAACGATCAAGCCCTGGAGCCCTGGCTGGACGAGTCGATCGCCTCTTATTCTGAATCCCTTTTCTACGAGAACTATTACCCCCAGCATTTACAGTGGTGGTGGGACAACCGCGTCTACGCCCACGAACACAGCGGTTACATCAACAACAGCATCTATCAGTCTGGGAATTATGAAGATTACCGTTCTTCCGTTTATTTAAATGGAGCAATTTTTAT
>JAQVUC010000115.1 GCA_028699715.1 Anaerolineaceae bacterium
GGAACGCCCTGAACGTAATAACTAAATCCGCGCATTTCCATGGCCTGGAAATCAGCTCTGAACACTTCATCATCGTGAATATCAATCACAACTCTGGCATGTCCTTCAATCCGGCTTAGAGGGTAGGTTAGAGTAGTCATCAGATCATCTTTTCCTTTGTCCGTTGGGGTAGAGACTCGTCCTGAGTGTAGTCAGTGAATTGATCGAGGAACAAGGACAGCCAGGGCGAGGCCAGGGCGGCATTGATTTCTTCGATAGGGATGTCAGTCATGCGGGTGAAAACACGCCGTAAATTGTCGAGAACGAATTCAGGCTCGCGGTTGAGATAAGGGTTGGCTGGCCCCCGACAGCCCACACAGGCATGACCTGGCCGGGTGCAGAGAGCGCCGCAGCCGCCGCGAGTTGAGGTGCCTACACACAGGTAGCCCTGGTTGATCAGGCAAATTTCCGGATCCGGGGTACCGCTGCGCGGGCCGGAAATAGAGGTCGGGCGCATGTCGGGCAGTTTCTTACGGCCGCACTCCTGGCAAACGATGCTGGCAATTTTGGCATTTTCTGCCTCTGTAAGCGCGGTGATGAAGAGCTCCGGGGTTGGAGGGCAGCCCGGCAAGTACAGGTCGACATGCACAAATTTATCGATCGGATAAGCGCGGGGTAGCATGCTTGGCAGGCGCAAGCGGTGGGCGGAATCCAGGTAAGACGCACGTGAAATGTGCCCCTCCCGGATTTGTGCCACTCCACCTGAAAGGGCGCAGGTGCCAACAGCGATCAGTTTTTTGCTGCGTGAAGCACCTTTGCGCAGGTTATGCAGGTCCTCATCGGTACGAACGCCGCCCGAGACCAGCAAAACCTCGATATCCTCCGGTATTTTGTGAGTTGACACAACCAGGGGCATGTAGACCAGGTCGAAATTGTTGATCCATTCGTCTGAATTCAGCAGGGAAACCTCACAGCCGGAGCAGCCGGACAGCTGAAGAACGGCAAATTTTGGTAGTTCTTTTTTTGGTTCCATAGACGACTCCAACCGGATAATTTTGGATTTATCCACTAATTATAGTGTAATTTTCCACAGAATATAGGCTGGTTATCCACCGCTTATCCACAAATAGCTTTTTGAACCGGAGTGTTCAGAATGGAGCTGAACAGGTAAAATGGTTGAGGTACGTAGACAGGAGAAAAAATGCAACCAACTATTGAGCAGGTATTGGGCTGGACCAAAGAAGCGGGCGAGATCGCCCGGAAAATGCAGGGTGGGAACCTGGATGTGCGTTATAAGGCTGCAGCGGATATCGTCACTGCTGCTGATACGGCCGTCGAAGATTTTCTGGTTTCAAAAATTCATGCCGAGTTTCCAGACCACTCCATCAATGCCGAAGAAAGCGGTGAGCAGGAGTTGGCAGCCGACCATACCTGGTACATTGACCCGATTGATGGCACGCTCAATTACGCTCATGGCCTGCCGCAATATTGTATTTCTGTGGCCTATGCTTATCAGGGGCAGCTGCAGCTGGGGGTCGTATACAGCCCGCCAATCGACGAAGCCTTTTGGGCTGTCAAAGGTGGCGGCGCGTATTTGAACGGAGAGAAAATCGAGGTGTCTTCGGTCGAATTACTGCGGGATTCCATGCTCATCACTGGTTTCAGAAATTATCTTCTGGACACGCCCCGCTCAAATATCGATAATTTTGTGCGCTTAAGCCGGGAAGTTCAAACCATCAGAAGGTTAGGGTCCGCAACACTTGATATTGTTTACGTGGCTTGTGGGCGGGTAGAGGGATTTTGGGAAATAGACTTGAATCCCTGGGATGTGGCGGCTGGGATCCTGATCGTCCGTGAAGCCGGAGGCATCGTCGAAGGTCTTTATGGAGACAGCGATCTGCTGACCGGTAAAGTGGATATCCTTGCTGCCAACCCGCACATCTTCCCTCAAATGCGCTCAATATTGCTGGAAGAACGAAACAAAGCCGGAATCAATGCAACCCAACCCTAATTTTTTACCGGATAAAGGACTTACTGATAATAAGAAGCAATTAGCTTTGAAAAATTGTCAAACCCCCTCCGTTTTCAGCTGGAAATGAGTTAACATTCATTTACCATTACGCGTTGAAAAGTAGGCTTTGTGGATTTTATCAATGAAGTTTTAAATAACCCCGCCTTGTTGATCAGTGTCATCCTGACCATTGGGGTTATTTTGGTCAACGGCTGGACAGACGCGCCCAACGCGATCGCCACCTGCATTTCCACCCGTGCCATTCCCCCCAAACAAGCCATCGTCATGGCGGCCGTTTTCAATTTTCTGGGTGTCTTCGTGATGACATTGATCACCAAAAATGTTGCCATGACCATCAGCAATATGGTCGACTTCGGAACTGATGTGAAGGCAAGTTCAATTGCCCTCAGCGGCGCGCTGGCCTCGATCGTAATTTGGGCTACGGCTGCCTGGTATTTTGGCATCCCTACCTCTGAAAGCCATGCCCTGATCGCCGGCTTGACAGGCGCGGCGGTGGCCTATTCCAACAGTTTTCGGGGCGTCAACCCTGCCGAATGGGTCAAGGTCATTTTTGGGCTTATTCTTTCAACCTTCGGTGGCTTCATTTTGGGGTGGGCAATCGCAAAATTGATCGAAAAAATGTTCAAAAATCAGGATAGAAGACAGACCAACCGCACATTTCGAAGGGCTCAAATCGGCGGCGCGGCAGCCATGTCCTTTATGCACGGTGCCCAGGATGGGCAGAAATTTATCGGTGTGTTTCTGATCGGGATCGCGCTGGCCAAAGGACAGGCCGTTTCAGGGGAGATTGCCATACCGATTTGGCTGATGCTGCTTTGCTCTGTTGTCATGGCTTTGGGGACATCCGTTGGGGGCTACCGCATTATCAAGGCGGTTGGTATGGATATGGTCAAACTGGAAACCTATCAGGGTTTCAGCGCGGATTTATCAGCGGCGCTGACCCTCCTGGCGGCAACTTTGTTTCAGGGACTGCCTGTTTCAACCACTCACACAAAAACAACCGCCATTATGGGAGTGGGAGCGGCAAAGCGGATCCGTTGCGTCAATTGGGGAGTTGTGCGTGAAATGGTCTTAGCCTGGGTGCTCACGTTTCCGGGTTGCGGCCTGTTGGGGTATCTCGTTACCAGGTTATTGATTTTTCTCTTCGTTTAAGGAGTTGAAATGGCAAAAAAAGCGAATAACTATTATCAAATGTTCAGTGACATCGCCAATGATGCGATAAAGGCTGCTTACCAATTGGAAAAAACGGTCAAGAATTACAACCCTGAAAAAATCGAAAAATTGAGTAAATCCATGCACGAAATTGAGCATGGCGCAGATATTAAAAAACATGAGATGATGAAACTTTTGATCGCGGAATTCATCACGCCCATTGAGAGGGAAGATATCGCCACATTGTCGTACTTATTGGATGACGTTCTGGACAGCATCGAGGAAGTCTTTCAACTGTTCTTTATGTATAACGTGCAGACAATAAGAGCCGAAGTGATCGATTTTGTTGAACTGATCGTGCGCAGCACGGAGGCGCTTAAGGCTTGTTTTGATGAATTCGAACATTTCAGAAAGTCAGATTTGATCATTACAAAAATCGTTGAAGTGAATGTCATCGAAGAATTGGCAGACGATCTTTACATCAAGGCTGTACGGGAAATTTACTCGAAAGAAAAGGATCCGGTCAAAATTATGACCTGGATGCGAATTTTCGACCGGCTTGAAAAGATTTGTGACCAGTGTGAACACGTTGCCGATACAATTGCCTCTGTCATCATGAAAAATTCCTGATTAGCAAAAGAGAGATTTTTCAATCTCTCTTAATAACTTGAAATATCAAAATAGACAACAGGACGGAAAGACTTCCGTTTACTTGATTACCAGTGGTAAGAAGATACCATTATCATTCACAACTGGAATTTCTTCATCAAAATCAGGTAAAACATCGGCCTCTCCCTCAATCTCAATTCTCCAGTCTGTTGTACTCTGGCTAAAATCAGTTGTCGCGGTTGAACCTTGAGGAACGCTAAAGCCTTCATATATGGTGCTCTGCACCAGTGAAGCACTCTGTGGAATTGCTAACGAAAGAACGACATCTGTTGTCCCAATACCGGTCGTTTCCAATGAGTATGTGCCGTTTGCTGGTAATAACCAGTACAGTGAGGAGTCCATTATCTCAATAATTGCACCTGGAATTGTATTAATGAGTTGCCCATCGATAAACCCAAGAGCGTTGCCTTTTTCATCACTAATTAAGAAATTACTCAGTACTTCTCCAGTCACTGTACTTCCAGAGGTGAAGTTAACTTCATTTTCTGAATTTATCAGCGTTTCAGTTCCACCCCAAGAGAAAAACCCTTGCATGAAGTTCTCTTGGATAAGTGACCGAAGATAAAGATTAATAAAATCCTCCAGCATATTTTTGGTGATTTCACTCGGTGTTCTAACTGGAGATGTGGCTGTCGCAACCTTATATTCCAGGTCGTAATTCACATATTTGATTGAGTTTGTACTTTGATCAAGATGCATAATATTTGCATAAGGTACGTAATCTTCAAGACTCGGATTTTCAGGGTCGTTTGAGTCATAAACAAATATTGCATTTTTATTGCCTATCTCCGTAATTTTGTAAGCTAAAACAGAATGTCCCCCCAAATTAGTACCAGATATTAGATCTGATAACTTAAGTGCCCTTTCCTGTAAGCCAAAAATCGCAGGTTCTCTATGCTCTTCAACAAGGCGGTTTTTTATATCAATGAAAGTTGCGCTCGGATTATTGCCAAAGCCTAACAATGATAATGGCATGTCTTTGATTAATTGACGAATATGATGGGA
>JAQVUC010000116.1 GCA_028699715.1 Anaerolineaceae bacterium
GATCGCTATCGCCGCGTTTTTCCCTCTGTCGGGCTCTCTCATCACGGTAGAGGATATAGGCTTTGGCAACTTTGGCGCGCCCGTTTTCGATCAGGACTTTTTCAACCAGGTCCTGGATCATTTCAATCGTAGGTGTTCCCCCTTCAGGGAACTTCATTTCCAATTCGCGCACAACCTGGGCAGAAAGATCTTCCGCGGCTGTCCGGTCCCGTCCGCCAACAGCAACCGCAGCACGATAAATGGCGTTGCTAATGCGCTCGGGGGTAAAGGGGACGATGCTTCCATCGCGTTTGACTACATGGGTGAGTTTTGTCATTCAAGCCTCCTCGAGGAAAACAATACAATGAAATTATAGCATGTCAAAAAACAGTTAGATAAGAAATACGGAGTTGCTAAAACCATCAGATTCCGGGTTGCCGGAAAGCATTTCTGAGACAAGTGTGCATGCTATAATATTCAGCATGTCAACTACCACTTCAAATCACCATCCCTTGATCATTGCCCATAGGGGAGCCTCGGCCTTTGCGCCAGAAAATACCATGGCCGCCTTTCGCTTAGCCAAAGAACTTGGCGCCGAAGGCATCGAATTGGATGTAATGCTATCTGCTGATCAAAAGCTGGTTGTGCATCACGACAACAGCGTCAATCGCACCACAGATGGCAAGGGGAAAGTGGCTGAAATGACCTGGGACGAGCTCAAAGACCTGGATGCCGGCAGTAAATTTGGCGAGGAATTTTCAGGAGAGCCGCTGCCCTTATTGGAGCAGGTTTTTGAAGAATTGGGTCGAAAACTCCTGATCAATGTTGAGTTGAAGAATTATGCCTCTCCCCGGGACAGGTTAACCGAAATGGTGGTCGACCTGGTGAAGAGAATGGAATTGGAGGAATCAGTACTTCTTTCCTCCTTCAATGCTAAAAACCTCTTAAGAGCTTACAGAGCAGCCCCGGAGATTCGGCGTGGCTTGTTGACCTTACCTGGTCTGGCGGGAAGTCTCTATAGGGGCTGGTATGGAAAGCGTTTCCAGTATGACGCGCTTCACCCTCATTACCCGGATGTAAGACCAAAAATGGTTGAAAAGCTTCATAAGCATGGCAAGCAGATCAACGTCTGGACCGTCGATGAGCCGGAAGACTTGAGGCGAATGAAAGCCTACCAGGTTGATAGTGTTATCTGTAATGACCCTGCCCAGGCCCGGCAGGTACTCGAAACCCCATGAAAAAACGTGCTGTCTGTTGGCTGCTTTGTTTGAGTTTGTTGCTCAGTTTGCTGCCAGCCATAAGTCATTCTGCCCAAGCCAATAATAGCCAGGATGCTGAAACGCTCCTGGAGGGGATGAGCCCGGCGGAAAAGGTGGGGCAGCTTTTTCTGGTCACCTTTGACGGCAGTGAGGTGGATGAAAACACCGCTATTTATGATCTGATCAATGATTATCACATCGGCGGCGTTGTGTTGAGCTCTGAACACAATAATTTTGTCGGTGAAGATACGGTTACTGCTGCCTGGCAGCTGATCAATGATCTCCAGGAAGTAAATTGGCAAAAAGAAAACCTTGAGTCAGAAGAAACTCAGACCAACCCGGAATCAAGTTTCATCCCGCTTTATGTAGGCATGAGCCTGGTGAACTCTGACAACCGCACGGCCCAGATCCGGGAAGGCTTGACAGAATACCCATCTCCAATGTCCATTGGCGCAACCTGGTCTACGAACTTAGCCAAAGAAGTGGGGGACTTGATCGGTAAAGAAATGGCAGCCATGGGGGTGAACCTGCTCCTGGGACCTTCATTGGATGTGATCGACAGCAAAGACGCGGTTGCGGCAAGTTATGCCAACACGCAAAGCTTTGGCGGAGATCCTTATTGGGTGGGTGAGCTGGGAAAAGCTTACATCGAGGGTCTGCACAGCGGCAGCAACGGCAGGATCAGTGTGATAGCTCAGCATTTCCCTGGCCTGGGAAGTGTGGATCGGCTTCCCTCTGAAGAAGTTTCAACCATTCAAAAGACACTTGAACAGCTCAAGCAGATTGAATTAGCCCCTTTCATCAGTGTGGTCTCAGACCCTGACCCCTTGCGCCAGGTGGACGGCTTGATGGTTTCTGCCATTCGTTTCCAGGGTCTGCAGGGAAACATCCGAGCTACTACCATGCCAGTCAATTTTGACCAGGCAGCGCTGGAGCAATTGCTTTCACCGGCAGAATTGGCTGCCTGGCGGGTAGCCGGAGGTTTGACGATCAGCGACAGCCTGGGCAGCCCGGCTGTGCGTTCGTTTTTTAGCTCAAGCGAAACAGAGTTTGACCCGCTTTCTGTAGCCCGGACCGCTTTTCTGGCTGGCAATGACATGCTCTACCTGGATAATTTTAAATCCAGGACTGATGAATTTGACGTCGATACAATTCAGCGGACGATAGAATTTTTTACTCAAAAATACCAGGAAGATACCCTTTTTGCTCAACGCGTCGACGAATCGGTTTTGCGGATTTTGCGTGCTAAACTCAAACTCTATCCCGAATTTATCTCCGAAAATATTCTCAATCCAGCCGAAGGCCTGAACGCCATAGGTGCTTCAGAAACGGTTGGTTTGAAAGTCAACCGCGAGGCTGTGACTTTGTTGGCCCCTTCGGCAGACTATCTCAACACTATCTTGCCCCAGCCGCCCGCCTTACAAGAAAGAATCACCATTTTTACGGACACCCGGCTCGGTCAACAGTGCGATACCTGTTTGGAATCTTACGATTTAGGCCTGATGGATTTTGAAGACACACTGATTCGCTACTATGGGAGACTGGGCACTAATCAATTAAACGCGGACAGGATCACTTCTTACAGCTTTGTTCAGCTGACAGAGATTTTAGACCAACGGACTGAACCCTCCGACCCCAATCTGGCGGATAATTTAAGAGCTTCTCAATGGGTGGTCTTTAATTTACTTAATGAGGATCCAACCTTGCCGGGAAGTTTAGCCCTGAAAAGGATCCTTTCAGAACGTCTGGACTTGCTGCGCGACAAATACATCATCGTTTTTAGTTACAGTGAGCCGTTTTACCTTGATTCCACCAACCTGGCGAATATCACGGCCTATTACGCCTTATATAACCAAAGCCAGGCAGCCCTGGATATTGCCAGCCGCGTGTTTATGCGGGAAATGACGGCGCCTGGCTCATTGCCGGTTTCACTCAAAGCGATAGACTATCAACTTGGGGAAGTCACCGCGCCAAACCCCAACCAGGTGATCGAAGTCAACCTGATCACCCCTGTTCAACCCGAGCCAACCGAGCAGGCAGACACTCCTTCAGCAGAAACGCCAGTACCCTTATTTGTGATGGGCGAAAATGTGCGCATCCAGGCCGGGCCAATCGTAGATTACAACGGAAATCAGGTGCCTGATGGAACCGTTGTGCGATTTACTGTCAAACTAAGCACTGAGTCGTTGATCATATCCCAGCCAGAAGCAGTGACCCAAAATGGATATGCTGCCATTGATTACCGCATAGAGCGGGAAGGTATATTTGAGGTTACAGCCATCAGTGAGCCGGCCAGGACTTCCGGTACTTTGATCCTCAATACCCAGGGAGGTCTGGCACAAGTCATTTTGCCAACGTCAACTCCCACGCCAACCCTGACCCCGACTATCGTGCCAACTCCCACGGCGACTCCACAACCAACGCCAACCCCGGATCCCCAGGCAAATCTGACCGGCTATCCCAAACTGACTGACTGGCTTTTAGTGGTGCTGATTGTTGCAACGGGAGCTTTTTTGGCCTGGATCGTGGGCTATAAATGGTGGGGCAGCATCCGTTGGGGGCTGCGTTCCGCTTTGTTAACCGCTATAGGCGGCTTGCTTGCTTATATGCTGCTGACAGTTGGCATTGGACCGATCGTGGACCTGGTCAAAGAAAGCGCTTCCTGGTTTGTGGTCCAGGCTACGGCTATTGGAATGATTTTTGGTTGGGCCGCCGCTTTGACCTGGTGGATTTTCAGCCAAAATAAGCCCAAAATTGATCCAAGCGATCAGCTCTAAAATTTTCTAAAGGTTGTGTAATAGAGTAAAGAGCAAACTGAGGAAAACCAAGCCTCCGGTCAGCATCAACAGCTGTACTTCAG
The DNA here is from genome assembly GCA_028699715.1 of Anaerolineaceae bacterium. Classification (GTDB taxonomy): domain Bacteria; phylum Chloroflexota; class Anaerolineae; order Anaerolineales; family Anaerolineaceae; genus Mesolinea. Next base: position 4,099 of record JAQVUC010000116.1, read on the forward strand.
TTTTGCTCAATTGAGATTGCAGCGTGCGGCTGTAGCCCCCACCTATGCGGCGTAAATTGCCTGTGCTCTCCCCTGTCAAGGCCTTGATAAAGGCGGTAACATTTTTAGGGCGATCATCCGGATGAAGAGACATAGCCCAAAGAACAGCTTCCTCAACTCTGGGAGAGATGGCCGGATTAATGGAACGGGGCAAGGGCAGGCTGTCGGGCTTCAAAAAGCGGTCGCGTACGTTAAGGGGAGCTGTGTTGGTGAGCAGGTGATAGATGGTGCCGGCAAAAGCGTAAATGTCTGCCCGGGCGTCAGTGTGACTGCTATCACCACCGTATTGTTCCAGGGGGGTATAGAGCGCGGTGCCCTGTCCCTGCATGATGGTGATGGTCACTTCTCCGGGGGCAAGCAGCTTCACCAAGCCAAAGTCAACCAATTTCACCAGTCCAGATGGCGTCACCTTCAGGTTGGAGGGTTTGATATCGCGATGCAGTATGGGAGGGTTTTGGCTGTGCATGTAGCTCAAGGCGTCACCAATTTGCACGGCCCAGTTCAGCACATCTTCCTCCCGTAAAAACTTTCCGCTGCTTTCAGCTTTGGCGATGGTTGTGCGTAAGTCGTCGCCAGGCACGTAATCCATGACCAAAAAATCTTCCTCTTCAATCGAGAAAAAGTCAGACACCTTGGGCAGGTTGGGGTGGTCCAAGCGGGCCAGAACCGTGGCTTC
>JAQVUC010000117.1 GCA_028699715.1 Anaerolineaceae bacterium
GTTCAGTTTGATGTCCAGACCAGGAGGGGGTTGGTTATACAACAATTCGTGCGTCTTTCTGCTTTCCCACTCGATCCCGCTGTAACCGCGCAGCAGGTTATATTGGCTTGTTTCAATGCCTGTCTGGCCATAGCCGGGCTGCGCGTAGCCAATTATGTTTGAGAGTTCGGGTGTGTTGATCACGCGTTCATAAGAGCCAGGCTCTCCAACTGTTTCCACGAGTTTCTCGCCGGATAAGGCATAGATATCTCCTCTGGGCGAAAAACGGTCATAAACCGACCAGCGTTGGTTTTCCGGTTTTGAGATCAACTCCTGTTGTTTTGGGAAAGCCAGATAACCGTTCCAGAGCGTAATCAAGGTAAAGGCGGACGCAATGATGGCGGTGACCCATCTATAAGGTCTGAGCACGTTTTCTGGAAGAGTTTTGGAACTGGTCAACGTGCTGATCTTCATCAAAATCATGATTGAAAGCAGGTTTGTGACCAGGGAAGAGCCGCCATAAGATAAAAAGGGTAAGGTGATGCCGGTCAGGGGGAAGAGTCCCAGGTTTCCGCCGATGATCAATAGGGATTGCAAGGCTAAGTAGGCTGAGATCCCAAAGGCCAGATAGCGGCCAAAGGTGGTTTTGCTGGAGAGAGCAATACTGATGCCGCGCAGAATGACGAACAGCAGCATCAGAATGATTGCGCCAGTGCCAAGCAGACCGAATTCTTCGGCAATTGTAGTAAAGATGAAATCCGAAACCGCGATAGGAACAAACTGAGGGCTGCCTAAACCCGGACCGGTACCAGTCAAACCGCCGGCGGCAACGGCAATTTGGGCCTGCGTCAACTGCCAGGCATTACCACTGGCCTGCACCCAGGGATTTAACCAAATATCCACTCTTGTGCGGACAACATCGAAAACGAAGTAACCGATTGTTCCAGCCAGGATCGCCAGAGCGGGGAGTATATACAGCAGGCGTCTCTTTTGAGTTGTCACCGTGATCATCAGGACGTATAAACTGACAATAATGCTGGCGGTACCCAGGTCCCGTTGAGCAATCAAAAGTAAACCAGCCGAAATGATGATCACCAGGGTTGGAAATACTGAGTTTATCCAGCTGATGTTTGGTTTGATCTGGTCTGCAAAAAAACCAGCCAGGTAAATGATCAGAAGTAATTTTAGAGGTTCAGAAGGCTGAATGTAGAGGTCAAAAACCCTCAACCACAGTTTTTGCCCGACTCCGGTGGGATTTACGCCCACAAGAAAGGTCAATCCGATCAGGATAAAGCCCAAGAAAAGCCAAACGTATTTGTAGCTCTTGAGTGATTTGATCAAATCAGGGTTATTGAGAGCCAGTAAAAACAGGGTTGCTCCCACAAGATACCACAAAGCTTGCTTGAGCCATAAATACGGAGAGAGCCTCCAGATGGTCAGGATGCCCAACCCACTAAGGGCGGCTGTTGCAGGAAAAATCCAGGGATCACGGTTGGGAAGCTTCCGGCTGATGTTCCTTTGAATGGCCAGTGTCCCCACCAGCCAGAGCGCATAGGGCACAAAATAAGTCCACGTGATCTGCAGGGTTGTGCTGTGGGTTCTTGTCCCGGAGGCTAAAGACAGCGCCCCAGCGTAAAACAGGAGAAACAGGCAAACCAAAAGCACCAAAGGCGGATGGGTTTTGGTTGTCTTGGGTACTCGTAATGCTCTCAAGGTCAATCCAGGTACTTACTCACCAAAAGCGAAAGTTTTTCTTTCATGGATGGATCCATTTTTTCAGGGTTGGTGATGAAGGCAAATTTTAAAGCTTGATCACATCCACAAGATTTTTGTGTACTTTCCTGTTCAGATAACAAGTCGACCAGGCGTACCAGACTTTGTTGGGCGATGGCGGTGTTCTTTTTAAGCGTGTTGATGACCATTTCGACCGTAACGGCTTCTTCGGATACATGCCAGCAGTCATAATCGGTCACATGAGCCATGGTGGCGTAGCAAATTTCTGCTTCACGAGCCAGGTAGGCTTCCGGGGATGCGGTCATCCCGACCAGCGACATACCCCAGCTGCGGAAAAGGTTGGATTCAGCGCGGGTTGAAAAGCGAGGACCTTCGATAGTCACGTAAGTGCCTCCCCGGTGGACGGTCGCTTGCTGCTCCTGAAGCGCTTTCAAAAGCAATTCGCTTAATTCAGGGCAGAAGGGGTCTGCTGTGCTGACGTGAACTACCAATCCCTTGCCAAAGAAACTGCGCTCACGGTCTTTGGTGAAATCGAAAAGCTGATCAGGAACGATGATGTCACCCGGTTTGTAATCTTCCCGCAGCGATCCAACCGCGCTGACGCTGATGATTTTATCGACCCCTAACTGTTTAAGAGCATAAATATTGGCGCGATAATTTACTTCAGTGGGAGAATAGATGTGTCCTATGCCATGCCGAGCCAGAAAGGCTAATTTCTTCCCGTGAATATAACCGGTTACGATCGGCGAAGAAGGTTTTCCGAAAGGAGTGTCAACCTCAATTGTCTCAACATTCTCAAAACCTTCAAAACCATAAAGTCCGGAACCACCGATGATCCCAAATGCGTAATCTGCTGCCATTTTGCGCCTCTCTTTCTTTAGTCAAGGGGTTTGATGTAAATTTTAAATGACGCGTCACCACAATAAACACTGTCACTGTCTTTGACAACAATCGGCTCTTCGATTTTTAGATCATCGAGCCAGCTCCCGTTGGTTGAATTCAGGTCTTCGTACCACCACTGGTTCAGGTGATAGGTCAGTCTTCCATGTCGTCCGGATACGGTTTCGTCGTTTAGCACAAGGTCACAATCGGGGTTGCGGCCAACAACCACGTCAGAACTGGTAAAGGTTTGGACAATCTGTTCCTCATCCAATGTTGTGGCAAGTGTGAGTGTGGGGATGGCGATATTGCCTCTGCGCAAGCGCGAACCTGTGATGCTTTTCCAAAGCAGCCAAACTGAAACCCCCAGGAAGGCATAAATCCCTACAAAAATCAGTATTCTCAATACGAGGCCAGTAACTGCATTCATTACAGGTTTCTCATGTCGTCAAACCTGGAGAAAGATCTAGTGTTTTCGATCCATTGATTGTAAATCAAAATAGTATTGCCGATCTGAATCACGTCACCCGGTTCAAGGGCCACGTTGTTAGCAGGATTGTTGTTGACTTTTGTGCCGCCTTTTGAATCCAAATCGAACAGGTAAAACCTGCCATCTTTGGCGCGGAGCTGCAAGTGATTTCGTGAAATCAAAGGATCCCTGAGGACAACGTCGTTCGTAGAGCGCCTGCCGATATTAATGACCGCTTTCTTCAGGAAAAAAGGTTCCTGGTCGTTGACGATCAGGCAGGCATCTTTCGGTAAATTTTCTTCTGTCGCATCTCTTGTGATTTTTTGAAGGGCCGTTTGACGGGAAGTGGTTTCTTCAATGGTGTAATCAGTTTCAACTCTGAGTTGATTGCTGCTCAATTCGGGAGATTGGACCAATTGGATTGCGGGTGCAGATTTATAGGAATAGCCCTGTTGATCCCAGGATTCGGCCAAAGCGCTTGAGACTTCTGAAAGCAAAGGCAAGGATTCCTGCCAGGCGTCCCAGCGTTCAGGCGACACTTTGAGGGTGATCAGGTCAGGCATTTGGATGCTGTCTGAATCCTCTTGTTGTTTAATCTTATTTTGAATCAGTTCGATCAAGGTGTAGCTGAGAGAACTGGAAACACCAGGAAAAACCAGACGATCCAGTTTGTCCTCAAGAAGATAGCGAAGTTTGTCTTCGACGCTTTGCAAAAAATTTCGCATAATTGCCTCGGACAAATTATACCAAGTGAAAGGATGCCCAAGCTAAGCGGCGTAAATTGGATTGCTGAAGATCCAACCGCGGTGGCGGTTCAGAAAATCGATGTAGACTTCAACCCGATAAACCCCTGGTTCTTTTGTCAGGTAGGTCAGCACTTCGCGGTCAGAGTGTTCTTTTACCACCACCCCGTCGCGCAGCAAACGGACGTGAGTGCGGAGGGGCAACCTAACCTGAAAAGTGAGTCCGGAGGCGGCGTTGACCTGGTCTCCCATCCAGAAGGTGCCGTCGTTGGTGTTGCAGGTAAAGCGAAAGCCTTTGGTGGAGTGGGGAAGATCATAGGCACAAAAGGCATGCCCCAGACGGAGCGCTTCGATGATCATTTTGCGGTCTGTGTTGATTTCACCAGTCAGTTTTGAAGGTGTAAAAATGTGCGTGGTCAAGGATTTGAACTGAAAATCATAAGGGTAAAGCTTGATTTTAAGTGGTCCAAACTGCTTGATCAGGCAGTGAGCGTCCACCCCGGCCACCGCGACCACAGGCTGCTTTGAGGTCGCCAAAAGTTCGTCCCACAATTCTAAGGTTCGTTCAAGCGGACCCTGGTTCATAAACCGAGGAAAAAAGGCATGAAAGCCAGCTTTCAGAAGGGTTTGTGAACGGGTTTTAAATTCACTCATCTGATTCCACAACTCGATCCCTGTATAGCCTTTGACTGACCAATCCCGCCAACCAAATTCACCTTCGCCAAATTTTGGGAGAGTATCTTCAATTGGGTGGGCAATAAAACTTACCGCTCCGGCTGCCCGGCTTTGGTCAATCAGTTTTTGGGGGTCAGGGGCATGGCGGGCAAGTTCCTGATTGTGGCCGAAGATCAGAAGATGGTTTCCCTCTCCCGCGAGAGTTTGATCGTGAACTTCTTCCCCTATCAGCATCAGCAATTTTTGTTTGCCTCGTTGATGATAGGCATCCAAACCCTGGACCAGGACGTTGTGATCGCTGACTAATAAGACATCTGTTCCGGCT
>JAQVUC010000118.1 GCA_028699715.1 Anaerolineaceae bacterium
TGTGGATTACCTGGTTCCCATCGGGCTGACCGAAGTGGATGTGGTACGCGGCGCGGATGATGTGGTTAAGACAGCTGATGTTGAGACCGCTGCACCTGGCGACACGATCACCTACACCCTGGAAGTTACGAACTACAAAGATCACTCAATTGAGTACAGCATCAACGATGTGCTGCCTGAAGGTGTCGCTTACGTGGCGGATTCTGTTACGGGCGGCGCAGCGTACGATGAGCTGACCAATGCCATCACATGGACCGGTACCATCGATCCGGGTTATTACACCTATGATGCCACGACAAGTGCTGCGGATTCTGCTTGCGGTTTGGGTTGGGTTGAAGCCGATGCTGACCCGACCGATGCTTATCTGGATTGGTTCACCACCGCTTACGGTTTTGCTGCAAATGCTGGACTTGCTTATGGTGACAGCTTCTGGTACAGCACTTTCGGTAACTATGCCCCATTTAATTTCTATGGCATTGATTATGTGGGAATGGACTTCACAGCGGACGGTTATGCTGGATTTGATATTGCTTCAACCAGCTTCACGAACCAAAATCTGCCCAACCCGAGCAACCCCAACAATGTGATGGCGATGTTCTGGGATGATCTTATGACCCAGTACGACCTTGCCACCAATAAGGGTGTCAGCATGGTTGGTGATGGCGTTAACTTTGCCGTGATCGAGTATGATGATGTTTACCGCTATGGCAGCGATCCTGCGGTGACCCTGGACTTCGAAGTTGGTTTCTTCATGCAACCAAGCGATGCCCCGGGCGCCTATGAGATCATTTTCGCCTACGATAACATCCATCCCGACTTTGATTTAGGCAGTTCGACTATCGGTGTGGAAAATGTGGATGGCACCATTGGCACGACCTTCGTCTACAATGACACAACCCTTGCTATTGAAGATGGCTCTGCTATCTGCTTCGACTACGTCTTTGTTCCACCCACCCAGGTGATCACCTTCCAGGTGACTGTGGATGAGGGAATTGCAGGCCTGATCGTGAATGAAGCTCTGCACAACACGGATGAGATCTACACTGTTGAAGAAATGGCAGTTTGGGAAGTTATGGTTGAAGAACCTCTCAAGTTCTTCTACCTGCCTATCATCATGAGATAATACAGAGCTCAGAAAGTATACCCAAATTCTCCTGATCTTCATTTGATCAGGTAGAAAAAGAAAGAGAGGCTGGTTTTTTAATAACCAGCCTCTTGTATATTTTTTTTCTTCGAATCATTAACTTACAGAATTTATAGATCCTTTTACATTTCAAAGTAGTTGTGTGGCGAAAAGAGCAGCAAAATTATCTGAATTATTCGCATTTTAAGATTAAATTTTGAGGGCGTATGTTATAGTTAATGTCTAAAGAGTCCTAAGCTCCTGTTTTTTTTCACATTGCTCAGAGGAGACAATTAAAGCGGGTTTATTCATAGAAATCATTAATATTTTTCAATCCCACAAATTAAAGGAGAACCACACATGTTTAAAGTTGTAACCAGAATAGTAAGTTTCCTTTTATTCGCTATCTTGCTGGTGAGCCCGGTGGTTGCCGCCGTTCCTGAACGCGCACTGCCGCCGACTGATGCTCCGATCGTATCAACAGAGGAGCAGCAATGGTTGGACGCGGCGGCAAAAGCAGACAGCTTCACTATCCAACTGAGCGAGCCTTCCCTGGCAACTTATGAAGGCAACATTGCAATCTTTGCGGCTGCTCCAAGAGACGATTCGGGTAAACTCAATGTGAACTCTCCCGAAGCAGTCGCTTATTTGCAGCACCTTAACGCAAATATGGACTCTTTCATCGCAAAAGCCGAATCATTATTGGGACGGGATCTGGAAGTGCGCTATCGCTACGATTACATCCTGAATGGCTTTTCCGCGAACATGAGCCTCGAAGAAGCCGCGTTGCTGCGCAAGCAGCCAGAGGTTCGTGAAATCTATGTGGATGATGTTTACTATCTCGATACAGATGTAAGCCCTGAATTTATTGGTATTGACCATGTTTGGGATGGCAGCGCGGTTCCAATCGGAACAGGCGCAAAAGGCGCCGGCACCATTGTTGGTATTATCGATACCGGCATCAATATGAGCCACCCAAGCTTTGCCGAAACCACCCCTTTGGATCCATTTGTTTATGCCAATCCATACGGAGAAGGTATCTACAAGGGTCTTTGTGCTTCAGATCCTTCCGGGCATGTATGTAATGACAAGCTGCTTGGCGTCTATGACTACGTGACCGGCGGCGATGGACACGACACAGAAGACCACGGCTCACATACTGCCAGCACTTCTGCTGGCAACAGGATCAGTATCAATTACGGCGGTGCCCAGGTTATCATCTCCGGTATGGCACCCAATGCCCACGTCATAGCCTACAAGGTCTGTTCTAGCTCTGGCTGTCCGACCAACGCCTCAACCGCTGCAGTCAACCAGGCGATTGCGGATGGCGTTGATGTGCTGAACTTCTCTATTGGACCCACCAGCGGTCCTCCCCGCAGCCCATGGATGGACAGCACCGAATTGGCTTTCCTTGAAGCCTTCAATGTCGGTGTCACCACGGCAACCTCTGCCGGCAACTCCGGCCCTGCTGAGTCCACAATTTACAAACTCCCCCCGTGGGCTTTGGTGACCGGCAATACGCAGCATGGCCGTGTTTTTGGTTATCCTGTAACAATCAACCCGGGCAGCGATGATCTGGGATCAATTGCTCTGCCTGCCGACTCGGGTCTGGCTCCGGCTCTAACTACAGACCTGACCGGTTTGGACCTGGTTTGGGGCGGCAATGCGGGCAATTTGGAGGGCTGCGCAGCCTGGACCATGGATCTGACGGGAAAAGTGGGCATTGTCAAGCGCGGCACCTGCGCCTTCAAAGATAAGCTTCAGTTCATGTTTGACGCTGGCGCTGTCTTCGGGCTGGTTTACAACAATGCCCCTGGCGCTCCTATCATTATGGGCACTGAGACCGGTTCTGTTCCAATGCCTGGAGCGATGATCTCCCTCGAAGATGGCTTGGAAATGGAAGCTGTTGCAAGCAGCCCAATGACAGTCACCATCCTGAAAGAGCTTTCCTCAGGCACGCGACCTGAATGGGGCGATATCATGGCTGACGGCAGCTCAAGAGGTCCGATCACCAATTTTGCAATGCTCGAGCCAGATCTGGTAGCCCCTGGCACAAATATCCTGGCAGCTTATTCCGGACCCGGCGAAATTGATCTGATGTCAGGGACCTCGATGGCAAGTCCGCACGTGGCGGGTTCTGCCGCGGTGATGCGCTCGCTCTTCCCGGATTGGAGCCCTGCGGCAATCCGTTCCGCAATCATCATGACTGCCCTGGCGGGTACCTCCGTGGATCATGACCTCAGCCCGGTGACACCCTTCATCTATGGAAATGGTCGCATCGACATGAGCAAGGCTGCACTGGCTGGCCTGGTTATGGAAGAAAGTTATGCCTATTATGTTGCCGCGAATCCCACCACAGGCGGTGATATTCGCACGCTGAATATTCCGTCCTATCAGAACAGCAATTGCATAGGAGGCTGCAGCTTCACCCGCACACTTACGAATGTTACCGGTGTGGAGACTGATTACACCATTGCGATTGAGCAAACTGAAGATGTTGAAATAACCACGACACCTGCAACTGGTTTTACGATTCCGGCCGGTGGTACTCAAACGATCACTGTTCATGTAGCGCCTTCCTTACTTTCAGGCGGAGAATGGCAATTCGGTCGCGTCAGCTTTGAAACTGCTGATACCTTTGTAAGCGGTAAGCCGATAAGCACTACAGCCTTGAGCCTGGCAGCAAAATCCTCTGCTGAAGGCTCTACCCTGCCAGACGAACTGCGCCAAACCATTACCTTACCAATCGGACAGTACGTTTTTGAAGAGCAGTACTATGTTGATCCAATCAGCTCTTTGTCGAATGTGCGTTATGGATTGACGCCAGCAACTGTCGCCTCTTTTAATCTCGCTCAGGATCCCACTAACGGTGACCCTTATGATGATTTGACCGACATCTGGTACACAACCACAACCTGCCCAAGCAATCAACAGCGTATGGTCGTAGAAATTCTTGAGACAACCTCTTCGGATTTGGATATCTTTGTGGGAGTTGGTTCCCCACATCCTTCCCTACAGAAAGCCTCTTCGACCGAGCCTGGGGCGATGGAGTACCTTAATTTATTCCAACCAAACTTCTCCGGCACCTGCTGGATTCTGGTGCAAAACTGGGAAAGCTCTGGACCCGGTGTGGAAGATCCTATCAAACTGGCTTACGGATTTGTTCCGAAATCAGGAGGGACCAACTATAGCATTACCGGTCCGGCATCTGTACCCGCCATGAATCCCTTTGACCTCACTGTGGACTGGGATCTTGGTGGTGCATTCTATACAAGTGAGGTATGGTATGGCTGGTTCAGCATTGGTTCTACAGCTACCCTTAAGAATGATGTTGGCATGCTTGACTTCAACCTCTACAAAGATGCTGGGGTAATACCGGAACTTGAAAGTATTTACCTGCCTATCATCAGCAGACCTTAAGAGACATCAAACAACAAAAGCAGAGAATCATTATGACTCTCTGCTTTTGTTCTCGATCCTCGATATTAAAAAAGTCTAATCTCTATTTGTACAATCCAAATGTTTTTCCGCTTGCACACTCGAGGAAAAATGTTATAATTTATTCATCACAGATAATAAACCTATCGTTCTGGGGTATTCTCATCCACCCCCTCACCTTTAATTCTATGGACAATTACAAACACACAGATTTTAAT
>JAQVUC010000119.1 GCA_028699715.1 Anaerolineaceae bacterium
AAAGACGCTAAAGCGGTCACTGTAGAAAGCCTTGGGCAGGCCATGTTCCCGAAAGTAGCGTTGACACAAGTTCCCATAGCTAAAGAAGCTTTCTTCGGGCACAAATTCAGCTGCCAGGATCTGGCTGATGGTAGCGTCAATATTGCGGAAGCCAATTCCCAGTCGATCATCACTTACATGCCTGCTGCTGGTTTCAGCGGTATGGACAGGTTTGCTATCCGTGTGAATGACACACAAGGGAATACAAATCAAATTGTTTTTCACGTCCTTGTGGAAAATGACCCTGAGTCCCTTGATTTAAAAGAGCCGCCCAATCCAAAACACGAAGCAGGGGCTTCAATAAATCAACTCAACAGCGAAACGATGGAAGCCATCACGATGTGGGTATACCCTGAATACAAGGAGATCGATACAAATGGTTGGCCGGAAAATACTGAGGTGACACTTTCGATTAATGGAAATGTAATTGAAAGCCGAACAATCAGTGGTTATCAAGACTTTTACTCACCGCAAGCTCTTCACCCAGGAGATACAATCACACTCTATAGTAGTGAGGTAACAATTACCCATCTAATCAAGGATATCTCAGTCACTTCATGGGATCTCAAGACTGACACTGTGAGCGGTGAGGCAACAGCCGGCTCAGAAATTAATGTTCAAGCATTGGGTGACAGTGATTGGGTTTACAGAGAGACTTCTGCAGATACTTCTGGCAACTGGACAGCTGATTTTGCTGGAGACGTGGATTTCCAGCCTGGCACCCAGGGATGGATCTCTCAATATGATACTGAGGGGAATTCGACATGGTTTTCATGGCATATCCCCAACCCATACATGGCGGTTTACCCACTGGACGATTATGTCTATGGTTATGACTGGACTCCAAACACTGAGGTGAAACTCACCATCGGCAGTGATGAGTGGATGACCACTTCTACCGATGGGGGGAGTGTTGAATTCTGGCTTTCTCCCTTTGACCTTGCGTCAGGTCAGGAGCTGGTGATGAGCGATGAAGTCTATACCAGGACGCATATTGTTAAGAACCTTGCGATGACTTCCTACGACGAAACTCTGGAGACTGTCAGCGGCGTTGCCGATATAGGCTTCATTTTTGAGATCTATGCTTGTGATGATTCGAATTGTGAGTGGGTTTATCCCACAGTAGGATCTTCAGGAACCTGGAAAGCTCAGTTTACGGAAGTGAATATTAAACCTGGTAAGAGTGGATGGATGTTTCAACATGATGCTGAGGGTAATTCCACGCAAGTCCCATGGCATGTCAAAAACCAATATTTCTATGTTTATCATCAATATAATGAGGTCTATGGAAATGATTGGTCCCCTGATTCCACCATTACACTAACCATAGAAGAACAATCCTGGACAACACAGAGCGATTCATATGGGTGGTTTTATATGTATTTATCACCGTTTGACATCATACCTGGGCAAAGTATTCACGTAACCGATGGGATCGATAACAGAACCCACACGGTGAAAAACTTAGACCTAACAGGGTTCGATATCGATACTGATACTCTAACAGGTACTGCTGATCCCGGAGAGTTGCTGTTAAATGTTTATTCAAATGGAGATGGGTATTCTCAAGAACCAATTGCAAACGAAGAGGGAGTTTGGATTACTGATTTCAGCGGGACGGCAGATATCACCGAGGAGTCTTACGGATACCTCTACCAATATGACGATGCGGGTAATTACACAGCTTTCTATTGGTTTATTCCGAATCCTTACATTTATGTTTACCATCTCACCAATACAATTTATGGGGATGAATGGTCTCCTAACTCTACCATCACCGTTACCATTGGGAGTCAATTTTGGACTGCACAGAGTGACTCCGATGGTTGGTTCCGTTTATCTCCAACCGAATTTGACATTCTGCCTGGGCAGAGCATGAAAGTTACTGATGGACATTCCACCAGGACTCATGTTGTGAGAAACTTGGCAGTGACAAGTATTGATATTGATGATGACATTTTGACAGGTACAGCTGATCCTGGCAAACTGCGTGTCAGAGCCTGTAACAACATTTGGGGTTGTGATTCTCTCTATCCGGAGGCTGATACAAAAGGGGTTTGGACGGCATATTTCAGCGGAACAACCGATATCACTCAAGACTCTTATGGTTATCTCTACCAATATGATGAGGAGGGCAATTACACACAAATTTACTGGTACCAGCCTGATCCAATGGTAACAGCCTATTTGACCGACAATTATATCTATGGAGATAGATGGCCAGCATTTGCGGATGTCAGTTTGAGTGTGGCTGGAACGAGTTTTGGGACAAAAACCACCGATTCGTACGGTGAATTCTACTTCTTTTTAGGCGAATTTGACCTTGATGTTGGACAAGAGATTGTCATAACCAGTCCTGATTATTCTACTGTTACCTATACCACCCAGAATATCGCTTTTGAAGGTTACGATATCAATGACGACACGGTGTGGGGTACGGCGGAGGATGGGGTTGTTAGTGTTAGAGCCTGTTTTGAAGATGGCTATTACACCTACTGTTACTCAGAGGATAGCACTGTCACCAACAGCGCCTGGCTGGTAGATTTTACTGGAACTGTGGACTTTGTTCCAGGGGTTGACGGATCAGCTGGCATTAACGACGAAAACGGTAACAGGACAGTGGTTGGCTGGTTTATCCCCAATCCACACTTCAGTGTCTATCTGCCAAACAACCACGTTTCCGGATCAGAATGGCCAATTGGATCTGAGATCGAGGTAACTATTAGTGGCATTGCTGGGACCTTTGAGGGGTTGGCAAATGAATATGGCAATTGGTTTATTATGACTGGAGGTGTCAATATTATTCCCGGTATGACAGTTACCGTTACTGGCACAACGCCAGACAGTACATCCTTGATCCAACGAAAACACTTGGTTAGAAATATAAAAATTAACCATGTTGATCTACAGTTGAATACTATCGAAGGGACTACGGAACCAAACGCTATCCTGGATGTTTTGCTGATCGACGCGGATTATTACTATGGATACTGGAAGAATGCTCTCTCCGATTTGAACGGCTATTGGAAGGTGGATTTCAGCGACAGTATTGATATAATCCTGGGATGCTCTGTCCAGGTTACCCAGGAGGATGATGATGGTGATGCTACAGTCATTTATGAGGCAATCGATACGCTTTCAATTTATCTGCCATTGATACGTAGGTAGAATGAGGTCCATAGTAGAAGAATTAATTCAATAAGTAGTTTAGACAAAGCAGCAAAAGCGGTCTTTTAGACCGCTTTTGTACTATTAAAACCAATTTCTTAAGGTCCTGAATCTCATGCAAGAACTGGGGTAAATATCTTTCTTCATAATGAATAACAGTGATCATGCAATTAAAACACTTACTGCAATTAGAAATTAGGACAGTTATCTTCTGAACCAGGGCCTAAATGCAGATGATTTGACGAACTCCATTGAGTTATAATTTCAACATACAGACCTAATAGGAGTAGAAACGTTATGGAATTAAATACTTCCGAATTTTATTTTGGCAATGCCTATGACCTGAAAAGCCAGGCAATCATCCCGGACACCCTCACCTTTTACGATCCGGAGGACCTAACCACCCACGCTGTCATCACGGGTATGACCGGCTCTGGTAAGACCGGTATGGGCATCATCTTGTTGGAAGAAGCTGCACTACGAGGCATTCCTGCCATCCTGATCGACCCGAAAGGGGATCTCACCAATCACCTGCTGCATTTCCCGGATTTTTTGCCCTCCGATTTTGCCCCCTGGGTGGATGCCGATGCCGCCAAACGGGAAGGTCTGACGGTGGAAGAAGCCGCCGAAGCCGCGGCAGCCTCCTGGAAAAAGGGCACCGAACGTTCCGGAATTGACCGCGACCGGATGGAAAAACTTTCCACCAATGTTGACTACGTCATTTACACCCCCGGCTCTGACTCGGCCATCCCCGTTAGCATTCTCTCTTCCCTGAAGGCTCCAGGCATTGATTGGGAAGAAAACAAAGAAATGCTGCGCGAGTCGATCAGCAGCACGGTCACGGCTTTATTGGAGTTGGTCGGTTTTAAGAATATCGACCCGGTTCGTTCCCGCGAGCACATTTTGCTGGCGAACATTTTTGAAACAGCCTGGAGCGAAGGCAGAGACCTCAACCTGGAATCTCTCATCCTGCAGGTGCAAAATCCGCCTTTTGAAAAATTGGGTGTTTTTGCGGTCTCCAAGTTCTACCCGGAAAAAGACCGCTTTGAATTGGCGATGCTCTTGAACAACTTTATCGCCGCGCCATCCTTTGGCAGCTGGCTGCAGGGTCAACCCCTGGATATCCAAAGTTTGCTCTATTCTGCTGATGGCAAACCCAAGCACAGCATCTTTTACCTGGCTCATCTGGCGGACGCTGAGCGCATGTTCTTCATCACCTTGCTCTATTCAGCCGTCGAAACTTGGATGCGTACCCAATCCGGAACCAGTGATTTGCGAGCCCTGGTGTATTTTGATGAAATTGTCGGCTACTTGCCGCCTGTCTCTAACCCACCCAGCAAGCCCATCATCCTGCGCATGCTCAAGCAAGCCCGCGCTTTTGGTGTGGGTTTGGTTTTGTCGACCCAAAACCCGATCGACCTGGATTACAAAGCCCTCTCAAACGCCGGGACCTGGATCATTGGTAAACTCCAGACTGATCAGGATAAACAACGCCTTCTGGATGGTCTGACCAACGTCTCCGGAAGCTTT
>JAQVUC010000120.1 GCA_028699715.1 Anaerolineaceae bacterium
GTTGGACAAAGTCAAAGCGTGGCCATGGCTTCGGGCATCAATGTGGATCGGACCCGTGTGATTGCAATGATCATTTCCACGGTTTTGGCAAGCTGGGGACAATTGATCTTTCTGCAGAACATTGGTACTTTTTCAACCTACGGCGCCCATACCCAGATCGCGCAATTTGCGATTGCGGCTTTGCTGGTTGGAGGCGCCTCGGTCCAAAAAGCTACCAACAAGCAGGCTATCATTGGCGTCATTCTGTTCCATACACTGTTTATTGTGGCACCTCAAGCTGGACAGCAGTTGTTTGACAATGCTCAGATTGGTGAGTACTTCAGAGTATTTGTTTCTTATGGTGTTATCGCGCTGTCACTGGCGATGCATGCCTGGGAGCGGTTCAAGAAAAACGTTCAACCGACTGCTGGAGATTCAGACCTGACTGCTGCCGCCCTGCCAGAGACTTCCGAGCTTGCGAATACTTAATCTGTTTTGTAAGTCTCAGTTTATAGTTACACAAAAACACCCTTTCAAAAGGGTGTTTTTGTGTCGAAGTTAAGTATTAGCCTATGTAGTTAAACCCAGCGGGAGTGAACCCCCACTGTACGGCTGGGGCTTGCTCCAGCCGCATGTCAATCTGAAGTGAATATTGCGGAGGGAGATAAACCCCCTCCGTACGATAAACATATCCGGTAGGGGTCACCCCTTGGGGACCACCCATCTTAGGGCTGTGGTGACCCTGGGCAAGCACGAGGGCCTGGCTATACAGCAGGAGACCTGGCGAGAAAAAGTATTAAACCACAATCAGTATTTCCTGATCCTAACGCAGGATCAGCGGGAGGTTGATAGTGAATTCGATGAATTCGTATGCGCCCATGTCATAGCCTGGACCGAAGGGGCGTTGGCGGTTTTCGAGGTCTTGCCATTCACCTTCTGCGCAGACGTCAACAGCCGGGCTGGTCTTCTGAAGATGATAGTCGCGCCCAGCGCCCGGGTTCACAAATTGGGGATTGACAGCGTTCCCTGCATTCGAACTACTGTCTATATTACACGAGTAACTTAATGGTATCTCACTAAAACCTTGATATCCATTTTCCCAGGCAATTGAATTGTCTACTGAGGTGGCTTCCCCAAGGAATCCCGCACCACCACTATTATCAGTAATGGTTACGCTTGAGAGAATGAATGTGC
This sequence comes from Anaerolineaceae bacterium, assembly GCA_028699715.1. Classification (GTDB taxonomy): domain Bacteria; phylum Chloroflexota; class Anaerolineae; order Anaerolineales; family Anaerolineaceae; genus Mesolinea. The sequence goes on from JAQVUC010000120.1 coordinate 1,174, forward strand.
CCGATGACTTGTTCGTAATTCCAGCCCCAGATGAAAGCCCCGAGACCACGTTGTGATGGATCAGACTGTTGGAAATTGTTGACGACCCGCTTAACTGATAAATTGCTCCCCCATCTTGTGCAGAATTATCATGCAGATAGGTTTGCCTCATAGTCATGCTTCCTAAGTCTACGTAGATTGCTCCACCATTACCTGTGTTATTAGAATCGCTATCGGCAAAGTTCCCTTCTAAAGTACTGCATTCCTTCAAAAAAGGATTGCAGCTGGTTGTCGGGACCAATGAACCATCCAGGTCCTCAAAACGTTTGTCAGTTATGGGCACCAGAGGGCCTGTTCCAAAACTTGCGGATATCGTTAGACTGGAGTTATATGCGAAAATCGCGCCCCCATGGTATGTGGCCTGGTTACCAACAAAAGCAGTATTTACAGCAGTCATTGTGCTGCTATCAAGATAAACAGCGCCTCCAAGACCTGCTATTGCCTGATTTCCACCAATTTCGGAACCAAAGACCACACCTTCAAATTCTAATGTTGAGCTTCCTTCGGCGAAAATCGCCCCCCCGTTACTTGCAGTATTGTTCTGCAAGGTCAGGGGTCCGGTTAGATTTAAACTGCCACCATTGACGAGGGCTGCGCCGCCATTTTCCTCTGAGCTGTTACCTTCGATCACTGTGTCATGGATATTAACCGTTCCTGATGCGATATAGAGTCCACCTCCGCCATGAGTGGCCTGATTATTGATGATCTGACCATTGAAGTTGACAGTCGAGCTCGCTTCAACATATAAACCAGCCCCATACTCAGCCTCATTAGCACTAATCTCTGTGTTATCAAGCGTGACATTGCTTGAATCAACAACGCGAAGTCCACCTCCAAATAATGAATTGCCGCCACCGGTCAAAACGAGATTTTTTAAGGTCACTGTTGAGCCATTAACCTGAAATACGAAATCATACCCTCCTGCGTTGATCGTGCTTGGAGCGGTAGAGGTACCCCCGCAGATTGCATGACCGCCCTCGATGATTAGGTCTTTTTCAATTGAAATCTCATACTCATTAAAAGTCGCGCCGCCCTTTAATTGGAGTGTGTCTCCATCACTTACATCAATATCAGCAAGGGCAGCTTTTATGGTTTCAAAATCACAAGAAGAAGTCCCAGTCCCAACCGTGTAAGTAACACCGGTAGTAGCGTTATCAATTTCTGCCTGCGGCTCCTGGTTAAGCATATCTATTTGTAATTGGAGGTCATTTGCGACCATATCCTGAGCCGTCACCATTATGTTAGCTTCTGACCAAAGCAGAACGGATAGAACGGTCAGGGGAACGGCAAGAATACCTGCAAGTATCAGCCTGGAAGTTGTTTTCATGATGTTTCCCTTTCTTATTTGCTTAGCTTGGCAAAATGGACCAGAGGTTTAACTGAAAGCGTTTATTTGATTATGTGAATAATTGAATTGAGACTGTTAATTTTCCCTAATGAATTGATACTATTTTGACCCAGAGAGCTTATTCCCTGGTCAGGACTATCACTGAAATACGAAAAGTTAAGGTTGAGCTAAAAAATTGCAGATAGGATAACTAAGATTTTATCACAACAAATAAAACTTATCAGCAAAAAATTTTGTAATTTATCAACCCGGCTCTAAAGCTTCACCTTGCCTTTGATAAAAACTTGCTTTTGCTGCTGAAAAAGGGTATATTTTATTATTATCGCGTAGACGCAGGACGAGTAAGTTGTCATCAGGTCAACAGTGAGGCAGGGAGAGTGTGAACCTGCCAGACCAAGCAACCCAAAACCCCCTGCCAGCTTGAGCCCGAAAAGGAAACTGATTAAGGTGAACGGCAGCCCCGTTATCGGCAGAATGAGATGCTCCTATGGAGCAATCTGGGTGGAACCGCGTGAGAGATCTCTCGCCCCAGGGCGAGGGTCTTTTTGTTTTAAAAGTCGGTTGTGCTAAAAGATCCCGCAAAAATCTCAAAAAACAACCGGCACTGGAGGAACAATGTCAAACAAGCAAGAAGAATACGAAAAATCACAACTGTATCGGATCAGACACTCTACTGCTCATGTGATGGCAGAAGCTGTGCTGGAGATGTTTCCGGACGGGCAGGTGGCTATTGGTCCGGCAATTGAAGACGGTTTCTATTACGACTTCGAATTGCCGCGCTCGCTTACCCCGGACGATTTGGAAGTAATTGAGAATCGAATGAGAGAGCTGATCAAAGCCAAATCCGATTTCAGCTCTGAAGTAATCACGGCAGAGCAAGCCCGGGACCTGTTTAAGGATCAAACCTATAAATTGGAGCTTATCGATGGTTTGGAGAGTGGCAACCTGGATGATGACGGCAATCCCACGGACGAAAAAGAGCCTATCACCATCTATAAATCAGGCAAGTTTATTGACTTGTGTCGTGGGCCTCACATTGAGAACACGAGCCAGATAAACGCTCATGCCATCAAATTGCTCAACGTGGCCGGCGCTTACTGGCGCGGGGATGAGCATCGCCCCATGCTGCAGCGCATCTATGGTACCGTCTGGGAGAGCAAAGACGAGCTCAAGGACTACCTTTGGAAGATGGAAGAAGCAAAAAAGCGCGACCATCGCAAGGTCGGGAAAGAACTTGACTTGTACAGCTCCAATGATGAAGTTGGTCAGGGCTTGATTTTGTGGCACCCTAATGGCGCCATGATCCGTTTCCAGATGGAGCGCTATTGGGAAGATGAGCACATCGCCAATGGCTATGATTTTGTTTATACGCCCCATATTGGCAAAGCCTCCCTTTGGGAGACCAGCGGTCATTTGGGCTTTTACAAAGAGAATATGTACGCGCCCATCGAGATCGAAGGTCAGCAGTACTTCCTCAAACCAATGAACTGCCCCTTCCATTTGAATATCTACAAAAGTGGACTGCGTTCTTATCGGGATCTGCCCATGCGCTATGCCGAAAAGGGCACGGTCTACCGCTACGAGCGCTCCGGTGTTTTGCACGGACTCATGCGAGTGCGCGGCTTTACGCAGGATGACGCCCACCATTTCTGCCGGCCAGACCAAATGCCTGAAGAAATTGACTTTGTTTTGGATTTCAGCTTGAATATTTTGCATGCCTTTGGGTTCAAAGAGATCCATGCCTTTTTGAGCACGATGCCAGAGAAAAAAGTTGGCGAGCCTGAGCAGTGGAAGGCGGCTGAAGACGCCCTGGAAGCTTCACTAAAGCGCGCCAATCTGCCTTACGAGGTCGATGCCGGCGGCGGTGCTTTTTATGGTCCCAAGATTGATTTGAAAATTAACGACGCCCTGGGAAGAGAGTGGCAACTTTCGACGATTCAATTTGATTTCAATTTGCCTGAGCGTTTTGAACTCGAATACATCGGTGAAGATGGTCAACCGCATCGTCCTTATATGATCCACCGGGCTTTGCTGGGTTCTATGGAACGCTTCTTTGGCGTGCTAATCGAGCATTACGGCGGCGCTTTCCCGGCCTGGCTTTCTCCCAAGCAGGTCATGCTCATTCCGATTGCGGACCGGCACAATGACTACGCCCACGAGGTTGCGAAG
>JAQVUC010000121.1 GCA_028699715.1 Anaerolineaceae bacterium
CCGTAAAAACGCCAGTTGTTGCTGTCAATGACCACAAAGGCGCCTTCCTGCACTTCCTGTGGAGGGACGGTCAGGCGTACCTGCAGGTTGGCTTCAAGCCCGCCGCCGGTGACGTAGCCGATAATCGGTGAAGGTTCGTTTGGAGTTTGCGGAGTGTTTTCCATCTTATTCATTCTCCAATTCTGTCAGCACATCCAGGACGGTGGTGAGGCGGGGGTAATCATCCCGCAGCAGGGTGATCAATTTCTGGCAAAGCTGAGCGTACCAGCCCGTGTCCCCTGTTTGTTCATGTAAAGGTTTGGTTTGGCGCAAATGAGCTGCCAGCAATTCTTCAACAGGCTGATCTACAAGGCGCAGGATGTGCCTGATATAGGCCTGGTCCCCAAATGCGGTGAAGCGGCGGACCTCAGCCTCATCGCAGAGATGCAATTCATCCAGGCTGAGGGGAGGGCGGGGTGGAAGACGGTGGGAGATCTTGCCATCTTTGGCAAAACCGACGGTCAGGACATGGATCTCCACGGGCAGATTGCGGTTATAGCGGTTGTCAGCGGTGTATTCGGTTGGAATACTGACGCCTGAGACCAGTTGACGCACCAGGCTGTCATCGTTGATCAGGATTTTGGTGATTAAACCGTAAATTTCGCTCTGATCTTCCAGGCGCACCTTGACCAGTGCGCCGAGCGCAGGCGTGTCCAACTCGCGCACGCGACAGCCGGCAACGAACTGGCTGTTTTCTGCCCGCAAGAGCTTGCCGATAGGGATGCTTTGATGGGTTTCGGTCATTTTTGGCCTTTCCAGTAATCTTTATTGGAACGGGGACTGAAGCTTTGGATCTGTCCCTCGAATTTGCTTAAGAGCAAGTTTTCAACTTCTTCGTATTCCGCCTGGCGAACAACTGCCAGTTCGTGCGCCCGATGCAACGCGTAAGGGTATGGGTGGCTGTCGAGCACCTGGGCGTCGTTGTAGAGGACAGCGTGCACAAAGTTGACCAATTCAGGGCTCTGAGCGACCCAGTAGGGGATTTCGACCCGGGCTAACCAGGGCTGCTCAGTCTGAGCGCCGACATTCAAGTAGAAAAAGGCTACCCTAAGGCGGTCAGCGGAAGCGGGTTTGCGTTTTGAGACGATCTCAAAGAGAGCGGAGCGATGGGAGGCAGGGATTTTGTTTTGCAGGAGCAGGCGGTCGCTGATACGAATCCTGTTGTTATTGCTGACTTCCGGAGCAGTTGCCTGCGCTTTTCTGAACAGATCGAGCATGTTGTGCAGCATGGCGGAACCTGGTTTATCAATGAAGCCGGCAGTGATGATTTGATCCCGCTGCATGTGTTGGTCGAGTTCAAACACCATTTTTTGGGCCTGGCTACCTTTGCCGCCCTGGATGTCACTGCGGTAAAAAATATCCAGGGGACCGTCGGTGACGGTCAGCACAGGCTGGATATCTTCGCTGGTGATCATCTCACGGATGAGAACACGTTCACGCAGGTCACGGATCAGCCCAACGTCATCTTCGCTGATCAGAGCGCCGTCATCAGTGAAAATAGTAGTAAAGTCGATCAATTCTGAAACAAGATCGATAATTGGGGTCTTGCCGGAGCCAAATTGAGCCTTGAAAAGTCCGACGTTAATCAAGCCAAATTGCAGCGCCCGATGCCGGCTGGGGACGATTTGTGACCCATCCGCGGCCAGCAGTGTGAAATGGGCGGGCATAGCAGGCAGAGGGTAGGTGGAATCGGGACTTTCAAGCAAAGGCTTGGCGGTGTAAAGACTGGAGAGGCTTTCTTCTGCCAGTTCGATGATTTGCTTCAATCGCTCAGGGTCCTGGCAGGCTTGCTGATACAGATCATTCAGCTGGCTGGTTTTTTCAGCCGATTCAAGCTGCCATTGTTTGGCTTGTTCGATATATTGGCTGGCGTTTTTCTCTACCGAAGCAAAATTTAAAGGCATGTCAACCCCGGCAAAGTTGTTAAAACTTTTTGCATGGATCAATTATAACAACTGACTTGCCTCAAATTGGAACTAATTGCATGAAATGTGCGTCTATTATTTGAGAATGAACCTATCAAGGAGATATAAAAATGAAAAAGAACATTTTGTTTTATGCAATACCTGTATTTTTAGTTGCCGCTCTGACTTTGGGAGCTTGCCAAATGGCACCTACAGCTAACGCTCAGACTACAACTGTTCCCCCTACTGGCAGCTTGCGAACGCTGGCTGTTACCGGCACCGGTGAAGTTATCCTGGTACCCGACATGGCTTACATCAATGTGGGTGTGCACACAGAAGCTGAAAATGTGAGCACCGCAGTGGCTGATAATAACAGCCAGGCAGCCGCAATAACAGACGCTATTGTTGCCATGGGTGTGGAAGAAAAAGATATTCAGACCTCCAGTTTTAATGTCTATTCGATGAACCGTTATGACAACATGGGCAATATGACTGGCGTAAATTACGCGGTTGATAACACCCTTTACATCATCGTGCGCAACCTGCCTGATTTGAGCAAGATCTTGGATGCGGCTTTGACTGCCGGCGCGAATCAGATCTACGGTATCAATTTTGATATCAGTGACCGCCAAAGCGCAAGGGCGCAGGCGCGTGATCTGGCCATCAAAGATGCCGAAGCTAAAGCTCTTTCAGTTGCTGAGACCGCAGGCGTTGCCCTGGGTCAGGTACACACCATCAATGTTACCAATGCCTCTTTTGTGCAGCCGATGGCTGGATATGGGATTGGCGGCGGCGGCATGGCGGAAGCAGCCACTTCGGTACCTGTTTCTGCGGGTCAGATCGTGATCAGTGCCAGCGCGGACCTGGTGTTTGAATTTGGTGATAAGTAATTGATCTAACAGGCTGGCCATGCCCCTCGGCCAGAACAGAGACCCCCGGAATTTCCGGGGGTCTCTTATGTTTATGTAAGGAAATTGTATGTTTGGCTGCCTCTACCCGGAAGAATATTTGTGGCCGGCACGAGCAAGAATCAGCAGATAAGCATGAGTAAAAAAGCCGGATTCGAAAGCGGAATCCGGCCTACGGAAGACTTAATTCCATTAGCAGAATTCATTTTATGGAGACCTTCGGTCAAATTCCGTGCTCGGTCTGGAGACCGGCACGAGCAAGATTCGCGTGCTCGGTCTGGAGGCTACCTATCCGTTTCGCGGTGGGCACAGGCGGCAGGATCAAGGAGCAGGAGGGCGGCGAGAGCAAAGAAGCGCGAGGATGGTAAGAACAGAGAAAAGACCCTCTTCAGTCTTCTGTCCGTTTCACGGCAGGATCCAACTTCGCCTACGGCACGCAAGCAGCCCCCTGGGGAAACCCAGGGTAAACACACGGGGCAGACCTGCCCCTACCCGGAAGAAAGCGGGAGACCTATGGTCAAAACCCGTGCTCGGTCTGGAGACCGGCACGATCAAGAATTAAAAGGGCGGCACGAGCAACGACGAATAATATGGGAGATCTGCGGTCAAATCCCGTGCTCGGTCTGGAGGCTACCCATCCGTTTCACGGTGGGCACAGGCGGCACGAGCAAAAAGATCCGGTCTACGAAAGATTAAGAAACGTTACAAAAACGAATTTATTTTCCACTAACCGCTGGGGCGGTGGAGAGGCCGTCTTTGATGGGGTCGATCTTGAACAGGGCTAAGGTGGAAAAGAGGAACAAGAAGCCATAAAGCGACATTAGTACAACGTACCCAGCTCCATCGCCGATTGGTCCTCCGATATAGGCTCCCACAGCTCCAGCGCCTGCTCCAGCCAGATTGGAAATGCCCAACCAACGGCCGGATTGATCTGGCGGGACCAGTTCAGTTCCCAAAGCCCAATTGGCGGCAAAGAAGATACCGGTACCCAAGCCGATCAAAATTCCACCCACGTAAATCACAGGCAAACCATTTGCCAGAATCACCAGCAAGGTCCCCAGGCTGGACATGATGCCGCTCAAGAAGATGAGCGGTTTCTTGCCAAAGCGGTCAGTGAGCCAACCGGATGGGATCGAGATGAGCAGAATGGCAACCCCCACGGCCAGCATGAGCTGGGCGGTTGGTCCCGCGGCCGCACTACCTTGATACTCGGGGAAACGTTCCTGGATGAAATAGAGTACAAAGCTTGAAAGGTTATTGGCGCCAACCAAAAAAGCCAGGCGGTTGATGACCCACCAGGTGAAGGACGGGCGGCGGCTGGCCTCAGAACCAAGGCTGAGGCGAACTGACAAAATCACGCCCAGAGCAACAGCGATGAGCATGCCGCCAACTCCGACGACGGCAGTGGCGATCAGGGATTGTGTTTTTGGCAGGGTCTGAATGGCGGGCATTAATTGGCGAACTCCCCATCCCATCAGAAGGATAATGCCGGTGAAGGCCAGGGTCATCACAACCAGGCGACCAATGGCTTTCCAATCGATCGGCTTGGCTGGCCCTTTCTGCGGGGTTTCGTGCACAAACATGGTCAGGAGCGTGGCAAAAAACATGACAGCGCTGATGGTGATAATGGCAGCCCAAAGGTTGCCAGCGCTGATCATGCGGCTGATGGTGAAGGAGACAATGATGAGCGGGAGAGGAAGTTCGAAGAAGGCTTTGATCCCAGAATATTTACCGCGGTCACTTAGCGGAACCAGGTCAGGGATTAAGCCCTGGGCTGCTCCGTGCCCGATATTGGAGGAGATCATCGAAAATACGATGGCGGCAAAGAG
>JAQVUC010000122.1 GCA_028699715.1 Anaerolineaceae bacterium
CTCCAGTTTCAAGAGGATTATCTTCCAAACGCCACAAAAGTAGCTATCCAGGATTTCAGACCTCTGGCTGAAGCCGGAGCGGTGATTGTCAACGGCAGCCAATCCCATGTTGCTAAAGCCATGGAGTTTTATGCCGGCGCTTTCGTGCACTACGGCTTGGGCAACCTTTTCTTCGATCAACCCGGTTTTTACATCACCTACGACAGTTTTATGCAGAAACATTTTTTCTACCAGGGAAAGCACATCAACACCCAGCTGCTTACCCTGACGCTGGAAGACACCGCCAAGCCCCGTTTTATGACCCCCGAAGAACGCGCGAAATTCCTTCAGGATATTTTTAGTGTTTCCCAAGATCTCAGGAGAATACCATGAGCAAAATTGATAGTTACCCAACCGAACCTGAATTTACCATCAAAACGGTCCAAAACCGCACAGGTATCAAACCGGTCACCCTGAGAGCCTGGGAACGGCGCTACAATCTGCTTGAACCGATGCGCATGCCCAACGGCTACCGCCTGTACTCCGAACAAGATATTCAACTTTTATTGTGGGTTCAGCGCCGGGTGGAATCGGGTGTCAGTATTAGCCAGGTGGTGCAGCAATTCAATCAGATCCGGGAAAAGGACGATTGGCCTGAGAGTGTCCAAACCTACAGCCCCGCCAAAAAACGGAAAAAGGCTCCCCGCCCGGCTATTGATTATGCCGAAATGTTGTTTGGCGCTTTGGTTTCGCACAATGAAGAACGCACAGCCATCATTTTTGAAGAATGCCAGGTTTATTTTGAACTGCTGACAATTTTCCAGGAAGTGATCGATCCTTGTTTGGAACTTTTAGAAGAATCCTGGTTTTTGGGCGATATCCCCATTGCCACCCGCCATATGTCCTCCCAGATCATCAAAGGGCGCCTGATGGGGATCATGCAAGGCCTGCCTATGATCAAAGAAGGCGCGCTGATTTTGGTTGGATGTGGCCCGGAAGGCATGAACGAGATGAGAGCCATGATGCTGGCAGTGCTCTTGAGGCAAAACAATTATCATGTCGAGTATCTGGGACCGGATCTTCCCACTGATGACTTGATCGACTACTCCAAAATTGCCAGACCAAAGTTGATTTGTCTGTCAATCAATTCTGAACCAACCGCCTTTTTACTGAAGGATTTTTCTGAACAACTCTCTCGCTTGCGTGGGAAACCACGTTTGGCTTATTTTGGACGCTATGTCACCCAAAACGAGGATGCTCGTGAAAAACTAGGCGGGATCTACCTGGGCGAAACGCTGGAAACCTATCTGGAAAGAATCCGCCGCTACATGACGCTGGGAGTTGTATAAAAAAATGAGCCTACTTTTTTGCAGGCTCTGATTTTTAATACTTGATTTTAAAACCCTTCCAACTTTGAAAGATCAGCATATGGTTCCAGCAAAGCCGCGATCCTCTGCAAAAGCGCCAGGCGGCTGTTGCGTAATTCCAGATCTTCAGTCATCACTAAAACCTTATCAAAAAAGTTGTTGATCGGATCTACCAGACCCTGCACCAAAAGAATCGCCTTTTCCATGGCAGGATCCTGGCTTAATTGCCTTTCAGCATCTTCAAGAGCCTGGAACAGGATTTTTTCTTCTTCCTCGATCAAAACTTCTGGCTTTAAGTTGAACTTCTGTGTGAGACCGCGGGTAATGCGAACACAGCGGCTGAAAGCCGGCAAAATGTCAGACCATTCAGGCTTGGCCACCCACTTAGACAACCATTCGACCGCCTGCCTGGCCTTGCCGGGATTGGTTCCATGGACCATCTCGACTGCGTCCACCACATCATAGGCGAAACCCTGATCCAACAGGATATTTCGCAGGCGACCGGTAATGAAAGCGGAAGCCTGGGCTTCAACCTCGTCGCTAAAGGCCAGGTTTTGAACTTGTCCAGCCTGCCCCACAGCCCAGCGGGCATCAAAATCAATTTCTTTGCCGAGCAATATACTGACCAGGCCAATGGCTGCCCGACGCAGCGCGAAGGGGTCTTTGTTGCCGGTTGGGATCAAGCCGACCGCGAACAAGCCCGCGATCGAATCCAATCTATCAGCCAGACCAACCGCGACAGCGGCGTCACTGCCTGGCAGAGGGTCCTCGGAGGTTCGGGGCAGATAATATTCGAACACACCTTTGGCAACTTCTTCGCTCTCGCCAGATTTGCGGGCATAATGCATGCCCATGACGCCCTGCAGGCTAGTCATCTCGGCCACCATTTCTGTGGCCAAATCCGCCTTGCTGAGGTGGGCAATGCGGGCTGCAATTTGGGTTTCGGTTTCGTCTAATCCCAGCGCCTGGCTCAAGATTGCCGTCAACTTTTCGATCCGCTTGGTTTTATCGAGCATGGACCCGAGTTGTTTCTGGAAGGTCAGTTGATCCAGTTCAGGTACAAAATCTTCCAGCTTTTTCTTCAGGTCTTCCTGCACAAAAAATTCCGCATCAGCAAAGCGAGCCAAAATGACCTGGAGATTGCCATCCAAAACGATATCAGCATGCTCCGCATTCCCGTTGCGCACGACGATAAAATGATTAGTCAGAGCTCCATGCTGGTCCAGCACGGGGAAATAGCGTTGGTGCTTCTTCATCACCCCAACCAGGACTTCAGGAGGCAGGTTTTCCAGATACCTGGGGTCAAAGCTGGCCAGCAGCGCGGTAGGCCGTTCAACCAGGTTGGTAATCTCATCCAGCAGCGCTGGGTCATCCTCTAAAGTGCCACTTACAGAACCAGCCAATTTCAGGGCTTGCTGCCAAATCGTCTGGCGGCGGGTTGTTTGGTTGAGGATGATGCCTTCGCTCTCCAGGTAGGTTTGGTAGTCCTGCAGGGAGCAGATTTGGGCCTCAGGTTGCTTTGAGAAACGCAAGCCGTAAGTCTTTCTGTCAGACTGGAGTCCTGCAAATTCAAAGGGGATCACCTGCTGGCCCAACAAAGCCAGCAACCAACGTACCGGGCGCGAGAAAGCTGCCCCACTGTAGTTCCAGCGCATGGACTTGGCAAAGCGCAGTCCTGTGATCATATCCGGCAATTTTTCGGTCAGTAACTCGAGCGCTGTCTTGCCGGTTTCAGCCATTTCCACCACAACATAGCGACCGTTCTCAAAGTCTTTTACACCCAAATCTGTGACGTCCAAACCCCTGCTGCGGGCAAAACCTTCAGCAACTTTGGTTGTATTGCCCTGCGCGTCAAAAGCACGATCGGCAGGGGGACCTTTCAGCTCAAGGCTGCGGTCAGCTTGCCTGGTTTGCAATTCTTTGACCCAAACCGTCAACCTGCGGGGCGTGCCTTGGACTTCTACGCCGCTGTGTTCCAAACGAGCTTCGCTCAGCCAGGCGTCAAAAGAGGTCCGTAATTGCTCCAAGGCCCGGTCCAGTTCCGCGGCTGGCAATTCTTCTGTCCCGATTTCAAACAAGAAATCTTCATGACTAGCCCCGGAGCTTAAGTCAGGTCTGATAACCTTTTCTGCTTCTGCCTGAACTTCCTGCTTCCAGGGAAAGCCCATTTCTTCGCGTTGGGCGTGGTAAGCTTCAGCCACCTTGCGGGAAAGCTCACGCATTTTGCCAAACAGGGTCTGGCGCTCAGTAAAGCCAACAGCTCCTCGGGCGTCAAGGATGTTGAAGGTGTGGGAGCATTTGATGACGTTGTCATAAGCCGGCAGCACCAGACCGCGCTCCAGCGCGTTTTCCGCTTCCTGTGTAAAGAGGGTGAACATCTCGCGCAAGCGCGGGACATCTGCCACTTCATAGTAATAGGTGGAGTGTTCGCGCTCGGCAACCTGGTTGACATCGCCGTATAAGCGCGTATCGTTCCAGCGGATTTTTTTGAAGTCATTCACACGCTGCAAGGTCATGGCAATTCGTTCAAGACCATAGGTGATTTCAACCGCAGGCACTTCCAGACTCATACCGCCAGCCTGTTGGAAGTAAGTAAATTGGGTGATTTCCTGTCCATCCAGCCAGACTTCCCAGCCCAAACCCCAGGCTGAAAGCGCGGGGGACTCCCAGTTGTCTTCTACAAAACGGATATCGTGCTCTTCAGGGTCAATCCCCAATGCCAGCAGGGATTGCAGGTAAAGTTCCTGCGGGTTTCCCGGATCGGGCTTAAGGATGACCTGAAACTGGTAATGTTGCTGCAAGCGGTTGGGGTTGACGCCGTACCGTCCGTCATCCGGTCTCACGGAAGGCTCAACGTAAGCCACCCGCCAGGGTTCCGGGCCCAAAACGCGCAAGAAAGTGGCGGGGTTCATAGTCCCGGCGCCAACCTGGGAATAGTAAGGTTGCCAGATCAGGCAGCCCTGGCTTGCCCAATAGGTCTGTAATTTGAAAATAATTGATTGAAAATCTAAGGCTTGGTTCATCATCTACCTCTTGTATTAGTCCGGCTTGATTATACTTCACAGGTCAGCCCTGTAAACGTATCTTCAAGCTTGATCGAATTGTGGGGGTTGCGTATTAAACAGAGAAACCGGTTGGTTCCAGCGAAAAATTTCAGGAGACCGCGTCCAGAAAACCCGGTGTTTTCAAGCCATATTCCAGCAGATAAGTCAGGTACTTATCAATCAACTTACTCAGTTCTTTGTCAACCTCTTCAGGGATGCTTTTATTTTTGACCTGCGGCCAGGGAG
>JAQVUC010000123.1 GCA_028699715.1 Anaerolineaceae bacterium
TCCCCACAAGCTTACCGCCAGGCTTAACAACAAATTTGGTAACTCCCGGGTAGAAAAGGCAAAATAACTGACCCAGGCGATCAACACAAAGCCAAGGCCCCAGGTGGCATCCAGGAAGGTCACCTTAGCGGTAACCCTGGCGACTGCATAAGCCAGGGAAAATGCGGCCACCGGCACCAACAACATGACAAGCAAGTATTGGATAATCATTTTCGGATAAGGTAAGTGATAAGTGAAACCGAGAGCGAGATAAAAGTGCCCCAGGCCAGGTCCACAACGGTGACTAGCAGCGGCCAATCCCTGAGGGTCGCCATGTTGGTCAGGTCATAGGTGGCGTAGGTCACCAGGCCAAAAATCGCCGCGCTTAGGATCAGGCGGGTCAAGTTCTGATGCTCCAGCGCCGGTACAATGACAAAATACACCATCGCACCCACAAACAGCAGATAAAAGATGGCAGCCGGGATTATCCTGGCTTTGTCTGCCATCAGATGCCCAATTTGGGATTTATAAAACTTTTGAGCGATGACAGTCAGCCAAAGCATATCGATGCCCAAAAAGACAGCGAAAGCGGTGAGAAAGGTTTTCAGGTTTTCCATTTTTTTCCTCTTTTAATTTTCCATCACATAACCGATAGCCAGGGCGTCGTGCCCTGCCATCAAGGCGTAGATTGGGCTGGATTGTTTGATAAATTCCGGTTCCAGACCAGTCAATTTTCGTAAACCTTGAAGATAAGGTCCAATTACATTTTCATTATCCGTGTAGACCAAGGCAAATTGCTTGATCTTCCTTTGCTTGTGATCGTTTTCAATTCGCTTCATCAACTTGTTGAATTGGTGCTTACGACCAAACGCGATCATCGCCAGATCTCCCCCGCCCTGTTCATCCAGGGTGACCACGGGTTTGGCGCTAACAAACTCCAAGAGCTGTCCAACATTCGGTTTGACCCGGCCGGATTTGACCATAGATTCAAGTTTGTCCAGGGTGACGTAGATATGGGCTTTATCGGCTTGCGCCTCAGCTTCGGCCTTGATTTTCTCTATTGGTTCTCCTGCTGCCATGGCTCTGGCGGCATTCAGCACGATCAAACCCAGCGCAACTGAATTTTGTTTGCTGTCGACTAATAAAACCCGATCTGCAACATCCAAAAGCTCGATTGCTTTTTGATAGGACTGATAAGTTCCACTCAAGGCGGATGCAAGACTGATGATTAAAACCTTTTCGTATTTTTCCAGCAAGGCTTGCAGTCTGAGCTTCACAACACCGACAGAAGGCTGCGCGGTGGATTTCTTGCCATCAAGCGCAAAAAACTGCTTGGTGCTCAACTCGATCCGGTCCAAATAGCTGTGCCCGGATATGACGATATTTAAAGGCACCACGTCGATTCCAAGAGAATCAATTAATTCCTGCGGCAGATCCGAGCCTGAATCGGTCAGGATGGCAAGTTTGCCGCCCGGGCTGTGTTCCAAAGTATATTGGCGCAGCATGTCATCGGTTTTTTGACTCACAACCCGCCCCAGATCAGCTGCGCGTTCAAAAACCTCCCAGGGGGTATCGGTGTGAACATGGAATTTGATCATGTCTCCGGCATCAGAGACCACCTGCGAGTCACCATAAGAATTGATGATGCCCCGCAAGCTTTCCAGCTTTGATTCAACCTGGCCATTGGTTTGGATAACGCCTTCGGTGCAATAGCGGTAGGATGGGATCTCATCCAGGTGAGCTTCTCCGTGATAGTTCAAAACTTCTTTGGGGATCAGGTTCTCAAAGGCCTGGTCCTTTTTCCGGTGAGAATGACCAATGGTGCGCACAATTTCTTCAATGTAGCGGTAAAAAGCCAACGCTCCGGCATCCAGTAAATTTTTGCTCTTCAGAATTTCCATCTGTTGGGTGGTGGCCAGCAAACTTCCCTTGGCACTATCCAGCGATTGCTCAAGCGTATCGATGACATCGTTCTGGTTTTGGCTTAAAGCCTTCAAGCCTTCCCCCCAGCCCTTCATGACGGAGAGCATGGTGCCTTCTTTTGGGTCAGCCACGGCTGAATAGGCCTTTTCGGCACCGCGATTGATGCTATCCGAGAGAGCGTGGATCGAAAAGTTTTGGAAATCGGTGTTTTGGATGTTTTCGATCAGGCCGATGATAAAACTGGCCAGAATCGTTCCGGAGTTGCCCCTGGCGCTCAAAAGCGCCTTGGTGGAAAGGTTGTCCAAAAAGCCTTTCAAACTGCTGGTATCAACATCGCTAATAAGTCCTTCAGCGGTCAGGAGCATGTTGGTGCCCGTGTCCGCGTCCGCGACCGGGAAAACGTTGATGCGGTTGAACAGCCCTTCATCCTTTTTTAGGGCCGCAATTCCCGATTGTAGAGAGTCAAAAATTCTGGAAATAATAAGAGTTTCATTGTTCATTGGCACACCGTTACCCTTTTCGATAAGCGATAATATCACAGGCAAGTAGTTGTTATAAATAATTGTATAATCTGCTCAAAAAAGGTCTGTATATGAGACCAATAAGTGAAAAATAAGCGCTTCAGATATCTTTAAATTTGACCCGCATCTGCAAGCCGATCTTTGGTTTAATCACCTTAACATTGAAACGGCGGAGTGGTCAAATGCGCGCCATTCCGCCGTAGGTTTATTGAAATGAGCTGCTGGTTTTGTTTAAATCATGGATGAAAGGAACAAAACAACGATCCCAAGCAAGGCGTTGAGGGCTAAGACCGCCGCTGAGGCCTTCTGAAGCTCCATTTTCATTTCAATCTTTATTCGTTTATTGATGGAAAGCCGCAAGAAGGCCAGGATCACCATGATCACGATCAAGATATGTTTGACGGATACGGCCGTCATATATTGGCTGCTAAAATCCAGCAAACCAGTGAAATTCTTTGAGGACCTGCCCAGTAACAGCCCGGTGAAGGCCAAACCGGCCATGCTCACCAGAGCAAAGGCTTTAAGTCGGTCCTGGATCCCATGGATTACCATCATAGGCTCAGCAATCTTCGGGTTTTTGCGAATGCCTGGCAAGACTACGGCTGCCATCAGCAGCATGCCGCCGATCCAGAAAGCAGTGAACAGGTTGTGTAAAAAACGCATAACATTCATTAGTAACAGTTGAGTGGGCATCTTATTTTTCCTCTTTCTTTGACATTGCCTTTTCTAATAAATCCAATAAAGTCTTCTTTTCTGCTTCGTCCAAGGCTTTCAAGATCATTTCAATCCGTTTATTTCGAAAAGCCTCAATTTCAGAAACCACCTGGAGTCCTTTTTCAGTCAACACCAACGAACGCGCTCTGGCGTCTTGCGCTTCCTGGGTTTTTTTGACCAATCCCTTGGCTTCCAAAAGGCTAACCATCACGCTGACGCTGGCCGCGCTGTATTGCAAAGCCGTGGTCAGTTGAGTTAAACGGCAGGCAGGATGCTTTGCCAGATAATCCAGGTAGACCACCTGAGCGGGCGTGATGTCAAATTTCTCCAGGGGCGGGAGTTCTCCTCCCTGCTGGTGAAAGCGCAAAATCAGTTGCTGAAATTTTGAATTCAAAGATTCTTCCATGATTATTTAGGTTTCCTAACTATTTATTTTATCCTGATTTTTAAAAAATGCAAATGGAATATATTTTAAGGCTTGTTAAATACTTTCTGTCACAGTGGAAGACAACCCGACCAGACACGCGGAAAAGGCAGGAACGACATTCCACCCCGCATTGATAACCTTGACGTAGAGCATAAAACAGCACCGGCGAAAACCAGTGCTGCTGTTTGAATTGCTTTTCTTCAAAGATTGAATTAGAAATCGATATTAAAGAAGAATCCACGAAAGATTAAATAGATGAAGTAAATGACGATCAGGTAAATACCGGATTTTTTGCCAAGTTTGCCGTGATTGAAATACAAAATGACCCAAAGCAGAATGCCTGTAAGGGTTTCCCAGGGTAAATCCCAAACAATTAAGGGACGCGGAACAGCATAGGTTGAAATCAAAGCGCCTCCACCGATGGCAAGCAAGGGATTGGTGATGTTGCTGCCCACCAGTGTGCCCAAGGAAATGCCCGCTTCTTTGTGGCGAATGCCTGCCAGGGCGGTGGTCAGTTCTGGCAGCGCTGAGGCTAAGCCGAGCGTCATGACACCAATCAAGGAGCCGCCAACGCCAGTAATTTCGACGGTAATTTCGGTTGCCTTCAGCACAATTGAAGCCGCGGAGATGATGACACCAAGCAAAACAGCGGTGATCAGCGAGTCTCGTACAACTTCTTTGCCGTTTTGCGGCACGTCATCAGCCATTTCCTCAGATTGAAGTTGATTATCTTCTTCTTTGTAATGTTTTCTCTCATCAGCATAAAGATAGTAGGTATATGCTAAAAATGTTCCAAACAGGATGGCTCCGTCAACGCGGGAAAAATCGCCGTCAAAGCCTAAAATGATGCACATGACGGTGGTGCCGATCATCGGGATCATGCTCTTCCAAAGGAAATAACGCCGGAAATAAAGCGTGCCTGATAACAAAATCACCAAACCCATGATAAAGGTTTGCTGTACAACATCAGAACCGATGTTTGCGCCCAAAACGATGGCAGAGCCTGTTTGGTAATCGAGCGTACCGCGCAAGATATTGACCGAAGCCG
>JAQVUC010000124.1 GCA_028699715.1 Anaerolineaceae bacterium
CCATTCCCAATCTTTCTCTTCTGTGTTTCCATTCTTTTCGTCTTCTCGGAAAAAGCGCATTTCTCCATAGCTCATTTCACATCCATATCCCCCCGGCAGATGGATTCCAGCCCCGGTTCGATTCTGTTTCAGGAGCTCCTCCATGGCCGTCAAATGGCGTAATGTGTAGTCTTGTTTCATTCCCAATCGATAAAGCATTTTCACATAAATTCTTTTCCGAAGGGAGGGGGCCACTTCCATGAGCAAGTCCCGACGAAGGGTATCCCATGACTTCATGGTATTGGTAAGAGCAGTCTCTGCCAACTGGTCTAAAAGGTCCCGGTCCTCCCGGGAACCATCCGCCAAACGGCATAAAGCCTCTACAATATTGGGGTTATATTCTTTTTCTAATATGGGGAACAGCTCCAGCCGGATTCGATTTCTCTGATAGATGGGCTGAAAGTTGGTGGCATCCCGGTGCGGCACCTCGCCTTTTTCCTGTAAATACTGCACCAACTCATTCTTTGAAAACCCCAGGAGTGGTCGAATCACCCACAGATTGCCGGCTTCCTGTCTCATATGGTCCATTCCGGCCAAACCGTCCGGTCCGGTTCCCCGAAGAATGCGCATCATCACCGTCTCGGCCTGGTCTTCCCTATGATGGGCCAGGGCCACCTTCACCGGTAGATTTTCACCAAACCGGTCTCTATGGTAACGGGCAGCCTCCTGATAGGCTTCGTATCTTGCATCCCGCCCTGCTTCTTCGCTGGTTTGACCCTTCTCTTTCGCCCGGGCAGCACAATCTATCACCTTGGAATAACAGGGGACGTCCCGTTCATGACACCACTGTTCCACTTGCTCTTGTTCCCGGTCACACACCCCTGGTCGGAGCCCGTGGTTCACATGGACCGCTGCCAGCTTAAGTCCCCATTCCTGCTGGATTTGATGAAACAAATGAAAAAGGCACAAAGAATCAGGACCTCCCGAAAGGCCCACCAAGATTCCGTCGCCTTCATCTACCAGATGGTGATCCCGAAGAATCCCTACAAATCGGTCCATCATGGCTTGTTCCATGGTTTTATCCATCATTTCAAAAAATTATACCACATTTTTTTGTTTGCAACAACAAAAAAGACCCTGGTTTCAGGGTTCTTTCTTGGTTCATTGCCGGAGCCTATGGCTAAAAGACCACACTTCCCGCAACATAATTGGCCGCCGTTTCCAAACCCATTCCCTCAAACACGTAGGAGTCATCCGCTCGGAAGGACACCGTATCCCCCTCATATGACACTTCTTCATATATGCCCGCATCCATGGCCGCCTGATAAGCCTGCTCTCCATGGGCTTTTTCATTGTATTTGGTTTCACTCAAGGTATACGCATAGGTCCCTTCTTCAAAAACATAGGTGATTATGGCGGAAAAATACTCACTTTCTCCTCTCGCTACTACATTGCCATCCTCAATGGTTACTACCGTTGTAGCATCCTGGGTGTTGGTGGCAGGAACATAGGGGTCTTCTTCCTGTTGTCCTCCGCAAGCCACCAAGGCAAACATCAATAATAGGGCTAAAAATACGACGAAAAGCTTTTTCATTTGGTTCTTCCCTTTCTGCAATACATTCTTTTTCTTTTTATTCTGAGTCGGATATGTCAAAAAAGCGTTGCCCGTTCTCCCGGGTCTTTCTGGCCACTTCTTCATAGGAAATCCCTTTGATTTCCGCCACCTTTCGAGCCACATGCTCCACATAGGGAGATTGGTTGGGCTTGCCTCGATGGGGTACCGGTGTCAAATAAGGGGCATCCGTTTCAATCAGCAAATAGTCCAAGGGAACCTCTCTCACCACATCCTGAAGACGACGTGCATTATCAAAGGTTACCGGTCCTGCCACGGATATGGTGGCTCCCAACTTGATATATTGGAGAGCTTGCTCCTTGCTACCGCTATAACAATGCAGCAATACCCGTGCGTCCTCCTCTTGGAGATCTCCCGGTCTCTTGGGAAATCCGCTTCTTCTTTGGGAAGAAAAAGCGCCTTCTTCTTTCAGGATGCGCATAACATCCTCGTGGGCATCCCGATCATGGATGACGATGGGCATCTGTAATTGGTTGGCCAACTGGATCTGCTGAGAAAACCAATATTGTTGGTCCTCTTTCGGAGATAGGTTTCGATAATAGTCCAATCCAATTTCTCCAATGGCCTTGGCCTTTGGATGGCGCGCTAACTCCTCCAGTAATTGAAGCTGGTCATGGTCAAAGCCACTGGCTTCATGGGGATGACAGCCCACCACCGCAAAGCACCAAGAAAATCGCTTGGCATGGTCCAGGGCCATGGCCGAAGACGCCAAATCAAATCCGATGTCCATCACATAGGAAACGGAGGAACTCTGGATGGCCTGGAAGAGGGCCTCCCGCTGCTCCGGATTGTAAGTCTCATTATTTAAATGGGTGTGAGAATCAAATAACATCATCTTCTCCAATCAACCACTACGTAACCGAATTCCCGTCCTCTGCTACCGTGGTGACAAATTCAAAGCGTTCCTTACCGTCTACCAGATTATCGGCAAACATCAGCATCCCTTTGGATTCCAATCCACGAAGCATTCGGGGCTTCAGGTTGGCCACCACGATCACCTTCTTCCCCACACAATCCTCCGGACCGTGGGACTGGGCTACTCCAGAAATAATTTGCCGGGTTTCTGTACCCATCTTCACCTGAAACACCAATAATTTATCCGCCTTGGGATGGGCTTCCGCTTGTAAAATGGTGCCCACTCGAAAATCAATTTGGTCAAACACATCGTATTCAATCTCTGGCTTCAAGTCCAACGGAACGTTGGGATTTTTTTCGGCTTCCTTCATGGCCTCCAGGGCTTCCAACTCAGCCTCCACGTCCATTCTGGGGAAAATGGGCTCTCCCCGTTTCACTTCTTCGCCACCCATTCGGTGGAAATGGAAGGCATCATCCCAGACCGGCTCATGATTTTCAATACCCAGCTGTCTGCGGATTTCCATGGTGGTGGAATGCATAAAGGGATAAATCAATACAGAAACAATACGAAGGGCTTCTGCCAGGTGATGCATCACCACATCCAACCTTCCTCGATTGGCTTCCTCTCTGGCCAGTACCCAAGGTGTATTCTCATCAATATATTTGTTGGCTCTTCGAACGACCTGCCAAATGGATTCCAAGGCCAAGTTAAACTCGAAACGGTCCATATGGTCTTCCACCTTCTCGGCGGCTCCCAGCGCCACTGCCTGTAATTCCAGATCTGAAGTGGTAAATTCCCCTTCCTGGTCCGGTTTCACCGGCACCTTGTAATCACAGTATTTCCCAATCATGCTGACGGTACGGGACACCAAATTCCCCAGGTCATTGGCCAAGTCGTAATTCATCCGCTTAATCATAATTTCACTGGTAAACAAACCATCCTGACCAAAGGTATACTCTCTCAGCAGAAAATACTTCAGCGCATCGATGCCATAGCGGTCAATCAACTTCACCGGATCCACTACGTTTCCTTTCGATTTACTCATCTTGCCACCTTCCAGGAGAAGCCATCCATGACCCAGCACTTGTTTGGGCAGTGGCAAATCACAGGACATCAACATGGCAGGCCAAATGATGGAATGGAATCGTACGATTTCTTTCCCCACCAAATGAACATCGGCCGGCCAGTATTTCTCAAACAAAGAAGGGTCATCGGGCCAACCCAGCGCCGTGATATA
Organism: Anaerolineaceae bacterium; assembly: GCA_028699715.1. Taxonomy (GTDB): domain Bacteria; phylum Chloroflexota; class Anaerolineae; order Anaerolineales; family Anaerolineaceae; genus Mesolinea. The sequence goes on from JAQVUC010000124.1 coordinate 3,706, forward strand.
GTTTGAAAGGGCATCCAACCAAACATAGATTACGTGTTTGTCATCGATGGGTACCGGGATGCCCCAGTCAAAAGAAGAACGGCTGATGCATAGGTCCTCCAGCCCTTGCTTCACAAAAGCAACCATCTCATTTCTACGGGTATCCGGCATAAGAAAGGCCGGGTTGGTTTCAAATAATTCCAATAAGGCCGGGGCATATTTGGACATACGGAAAAAATAGGCTTCCTCTTGGGCCTTTTGAACCGGCCGCCCGCAATCCGGACAGCAGCCCTCTTGAAGCTGACTTTCCGTCCAGAAGCTTTCACAAGGAGTACAATACATGCCCTCGTATTCCCCTTTATAGATATCTCCCTTTTCGTACATTTTCAAGAACATGGCCTGGACTCGCTTAATGTGCCGGGGCTCCGTGGTTCGAATAAAATCATCGTATGATATTTCCATGGTCTTCCAAAGCTCTTTGATGTTTCCTACAATCTTGTCCACATATTCTTGGGGGCTCATTCCTGCTTTATCTGCAATGGTCTGAATCTTTTGTCCATGCTCATCGGTACCGGTTAAGAAGTGAACATCGTAGCCGGCAAGCCGTTTGAACCGGGCCATGGCATCCGCCATCACGGTACAGTAGGTATGTCCAATGTGCAGGTTGTCACTGGGGTAGTATATGGGTGTACTGATATAATACGTGCCTTTTTTCTCTGTCATAATTATCCTTCCTTTCTGTTCTCCTTCGAATGGGAAAGAGAACGTGCAGGACCCCTTTGATCCCATTTCGCAACGCATAGTATATCACGAAAAACCGGGGGATGGCAACCGAATCACGATGGGTTATCCTCCCCGTCCTACGGGTTCATACCATAAATTTCTCGAATCATGGCCTCCGTGTCTCTGGCGTT
>JAQVUC010000125.1 GCA_028699715.1 Anaerolineaceae bacterium
CTGCTTGTCATTGTCTCGCTCGCTTCACCAGGCACTAAGTAATCGCCGATCTTGAAAGTCAATTCGGCAGAGCGGTCTGTGCCATCCGATGTAACAAACGGCACATAGACAATCGCTTTGTCCGAATCAAGCAAACCTGATTTTTTGGTGTTTACGACCTTTTGGGCTTGCCACATCACCTCTGTCACCACCCTGCGTGTAAACACGTTTGCGGTGGTAGTTTTTGCGTACCAGGTCATTGTGTGCGGAAACTTAGCCATCAAATCCTCTTATAGCGATAGCGGTTGAGAATATCCTTCTCGCTCATTAATAAAGTCCGTGCGGCAGATACGCCTTTGTCAGACTCGCCCGATGATCCACCTGCGGTTTCGTAGGCTTCAGACCAATCTCCAACGCTCACTGATTGCAGCCCTGAGATAAAGTCTTGCCGTTTGGCTTTCAATTGCGCCTGGTATAACCGTGATGCTGAGCGATAACAAACACCCTTGACATCTTCAGGAATACTGGCATAGCCGTGGGTGTAAGTGATACTGATGTTTCGCGCACCAACTGTCCACACGCCATACTTGCGCCAGAGCACCCCGTTTTCAGCCAAAGCATAGTAAGTCGGGTCTAATAGTACCCCATCCACTTCAACGCTTGAGATCGAAACAACAGGCAACTCGGGCAAAAACAATTTGGTTGATCCAGTGCCGTCAAGCTGGATAGTATCGTCTGAGACTTGCTCAATTTTCTGGTTGCAGTAATTTTGGATTACTGCGGTTGCCTCATCAATCGCCAGAAGTGCTTGCGCATCATCTGGTAATATTGTTGTGCCTAAAAAGGTATTGATGTCGTCAATTGAGCAAAATCCCATTCTTCACCTACTTCTTCGTAGTTTTCCGTCTTGTGGTCTTTTTCGGCAGAGCCTTATCTTCCACAGGCTCAACCATTTTGTCCTCGATCTCGGCAGCGTACTCTTTGCCAATCACCTTGTATCTCAGCCCTTGCTTGATAGCTTCAGACCGCCACATTTTGATGCCTTCGTACTCGCCAATCGGGACAATTACCATTACGTCTTTTTCAACCATAAAAACTTCCTCTCAAGGCAGGGGCAGCAACGCCCCTGCCCTAATCAATCAACTAAAACTAAGATGGGCTGCCGCTTGCGGCGGTAGCGATCTCAACAAAGGATTTTGGTTTCAGCACGCCGAAAGCTGCACGAGCCTCAGCAAGCACTGCAACCAGGTTGCGGATGAAGAAATCAGCATGGCTATCGCTTACGCTGATAGTGACCTGCTGGCGATCCCACATAACCGCCTGTTTCCAGTTGCCTAAATAAGCAGTACCAGCAGTGAGGTACTGTGACTCAACCACAGGAATACGCCACATGGATTGCTGATAAGGCAGGTACGGTGCGGCAGCAAAGAGAGCTAACTCAACCGCTTCCCAATCGGCAGGCGCAACCACAAATGCGGTGGGGCTGGCTTCCAAACCGTTTGTCGCCAAATTAGTGATGGCTTTACGGGCAGTAGTCAAGATAGTAGTGTCAAAAGATTGGGAGAGAATATTCGACGTTTCAGCCAAACCGACAAAATCGGGAGTAGCCTGTCCGAACAGGATGTTGTTCTCGATCTCATCCATGAGAGAGTCGCGCAATTCTTGGTCAATAATTCCGCGCAATTGAGCTGCGTCAGCCAGAGCGCGTTTGGTTACAGGAATCCACACTGCAACGGTTTCCACGGGGGCGGTAACTTTTTCAAAAGCCATCGTGCCTTCGGGCTTGTAGCCACCGCCAGAGTTCAGAGTGACCGTGCTGGTATAGACCAGCGGATTACCAGCCGCAGTTGTGACAACTGTAGGGGCGGCAGCCGAAGTAGCTTCAGCAACGCCAGCAGCCTGAGTAACCTGTGCGGTCTGGCGGACAAACTCAACCATGTCGCTATTGGTACTACGGACACTGATCAGGTCGCGCAACTTCAGCGGTTTGCGTCCCATAGGAACGTAAATGCCAGTGTCGTCGTTCTGAATGAACGCGCCGCCAGAAGTGGCAGATGCGCCAGTAAGAACGGCTTTCTTTTCAAACGGCATGTCGACCTGGAAAGCGGGGGAATTGATGCCCTTCGCACTCTCAGGAATGTGACCGTTGGGAGCAACCTGTTTCATCCAGGCTTTGTATGCCTTGCTCTGAGCAAAGCGTTCACCCATACTGCCTTTTACTTCCTCTTGGGTTTCTTCTTCTTTGCCCTTTGCGGCAGCAGCCTGAAGTTCAGCGATCTTGCGTTCCAAAGCAACGTCATCAAGACCTTGTTTGGCTTCTTCTACCATGTTCATGGACTTATTGCGCTCGTCCTCTGTCATAGGGCGACCCTCGAAGAGAGCCTTTTCAACAATCTCACGGGCATCGCCCAAAAGATTCATAAATTTTTCGTTATTCATTTTTTGCCTCCAAAGCAATTATGTCTAATAAGAATTTCACATCAGCTGGGTCAACGCCGCTCTCATTCCCGATTTCTTCTACGGTCTCTGATTCAGTTTTGACTTCTGATTCCACTTCTGGCTCAGGCTCTTCGCCCTCGCTCTTAATGGCTAAAGTTTGGGTGTCATTCCCTGCGCCAATAAATACAGGCGACACCTCGAAAGCTTTGAGTTTCTTCAGAACTCTCACTTTCTTCCCTTCTTTTGTATCGTCCGATGACTCAAGTGTTTCAAACCCATAAGACCACTCTTGTAACTCACCAAGATTTTTGACGGTTTTGTAGGTTTCAAGACCCGCTTCAGTATCAAGGAAAAAGTTGCCGTCCACCCAGGCTTTCTCTTCATCCTGGTGGACTTCACCGCGACCAACAGGCAGGTTTTCCCACCGATGCCCCCAGGAAGCAATCTTGACTTTCGCCCCTTCCTCAAACGCCCCTGGCAAAGTCACATCGCCATGCTTGTCAATTACATCAAACCAGCTAAACACGGCCTTGAATTGACCAGTCTCATCGGCGTTCTCTTTGAACTCAAGTTCAGTTTCAAATGATTTCTTTTCCATCTTCATTCCTTTCACCTCAAAGGCGTGGTGTCTACAGGTTTTCTTACCCATGTCACCTTACATTTACAGTTGGCATTGTCTTTAGCACTACCCTTGTAACTTCGTGGGTACTGTAGTCCGTTTGAAAACACTTCCCTTTTCTCAATAAACTCGCCATTCATCTTCTCGTGTTCTGGGCGGGGATTATCACTTCTTACAGTCCAAATCTTCCCGATAACGGAATCAACCGCATCAGCGATTTTGGCTTCAACATAACTCTCTACCATCGCACGGCGGTCTTCAGCAAGCTGTGCCGCTCTTACTGCTAAGGCTGCCGCAAACACTTCTTTGATAGCGTCCTGTGGCTTCTCAGCCTGTAAAGCCTCTGCCAAATCCTCATAAGTGCTTTTATTGATGTATTCGGCGGCGATTCTGGCGTTCTCTTGCAACCACTTTTCCATCCATTCCCGCTTGTACTGCGCCCCCAATTGTCCAGCGAAAGCATCAGCATAAGCCCAGGCGGTTTCTTCCGCAAGTTTCAGAAAGTCCTCAGCGACTTCCCTGTCCCAACGCTCTTTATCCCAAAGCACGTCAAGCCTGTCCATCTTCGCTTTTGGCAGAACAGCATCCCTCTGGCGTGTAAATACATTCACAAGCAACTTGTGCCATTTTTCGTTATACTCTTTGTCCAGATCAGGATATTCTGGTAAGACAGATTCAGCCGATGCCTTAGTCTCTATCTTTGGCGTTTCGTCTTTGTTCTGTTGTTGTCGCATAACCATTTCAGGAGTTGCCATATTGAGAGGGGTAACTAGGGTGTCAGCCAGGGGGTTCTTCAAACGTGGAAGGTTCAGAATCGCACGACCTTCGTTTGGTGTCATGTAAGGAACGCCTACAGACTGCCGTAGTGACTCAAGCTGCATACTGAAATCAGACTGCAGTTTTTCGTCAATATTAAACTCGGTGTATGCGCCCTTCAAATCTTTGAACTCACTCAAATACTGCAAATCCCAATCGTCCTCAAGTCTGGCGCACATTGGGCTAAGAACGTCCATGTAAAGCGACTTGTGCAACTCAGTAATATTCGAGAATGTACTGCGATCCAAAATTCCGACCATTGGCGGAGGGATGTGATATGCTCTCGCGCATTCTTCTCGGTTTAGTTTTCTGCTCTCGATATACTCTGTTTCTTTCGGGCTGAACGACATCGGTTTGAAAACCATGCCCTCTTCCAACAAAGCGGTCTTGCCGCTATTGTCTTCCCCTGCATACATTTCCTGCCATTGCTGACGGAAGTTGCGTGCTGCTGCTTCGCTCATTTCTTTTGCTTCCAGCGGTCTTTCGATCACACCAGAAATACGAGCGGCGTTTCGCCAGAAACCAGAACTGTACTTTGACTTTTCCCATTCTTCAGCCAGAACTTCACGCAAACCTTCAAGTGGTGAAACGCCGATGGTAGAGTTCTCAGGGTTATAAAAACGAAAATGGATAATATCTTCTGGCTTATACTCTTTCTCGATGTAGCCAATTTTGTATTTCGTAGGAACTAACTCACCCTTGA
>JAQVUC010000126.1 GCA_028699715.1 Anaerolineaceae bacterium
CAAAGAATCCAAAGAAGCAAATAACTGGCTTAATTCAGCTGATTCTTTCCAAAGTTCCATATTTGACAACAAAGCCTTGATCTGGGTGATTTGCGCTGCATTCAAGCCAAGCTCGCTTACATTTTTGTCCCAAACATCCGCGGGTTGCTTATCAATGCGGTCGATCATGCGCAGCATATCTGGTTTTAAAGCACCATTGATGCCAATTTCAGTCAATTTGCGGTCCATCAGCCTGCGGTCATTGACAAACAGCTTGACATCTTCGCTTTTTAAGCCTACTAATTTCAGAAATGTTGCCGCGACTGCCATCAATTCAGCGTCAGCCTGAACAGAATCGCTGCCGATTAAGTCAATATTCCATTGATAGAACTCGCGCGTGCGCCCCTTTTGGGGACGTTCATAGCGCCAAAATGGTCCAAACGCCCACCAGCGCAAAGGAAAGACCAATTCGTTCTGCTTTGAGGCAATCATGCGGGCCAAGGTCGGCGTGAGTTCTGGTCTCAGACTGATTGGATCCCCGCCTCGGTCTTCAAAGACAAATGCCTGTTCTTTTACCAGTTCTTCTCCTGATTTGGCGGCATACAAATCGATTGTTTCGAGACATGGACCTTCGTACTGCTCATATCCAAAAGCCCGGCTGGCCTGTTCCAGTTTTTGGATCAACCAAACCCGTTTAGCCATCTCATCCGGGTAAAAATCCCTTGTTCCTTTGACACTTCTGATAATGTCTTTCATACTTTCGACCTTTTAAGTGAAGATGAAATTAGTATAACATGTGTCAGTTTATAGGATAAAATAGAATGAAAGTAAGACTATTCAAGGAGGTGTAAATGAACATAAAGACGATTCTCGAAGTTTCAGAAGGCACTTTGCTTACTCCAGGTGTCAATTTAGAGTCAGAAGCAAAAGGTGCTTTTGCGGCGGATTTAATGAGCGATGTTCTGGCATCGATTCAGCCCGAAGCAGTACTTCTCACCGGTTTATGCAACCCACAGGTGGTTAGAACTGCCCTGATCGCTGATGTCAAAGCCATCATTTTTGTACGAGGTAAAAACCCCGCTGAGGAAACCATCGCCCTTGCCCTGGAAGAAGACATGCCGATCATCTCCTCTCCCTTAGGCTTGTATAAACTAAGCGGCCTGCTGATGCTCGCGGGACTTCCCAGTCTTGAGAAAACCATGAATCATTCATTTGATGAAGGGTAATCTTTAACTACCCATTGAGGAGCTATGGCTTCAATTCTTCCTGACATCACGGACGCTCAAGCTAAAAACATCACTAAAACCGAAGAACTCGCTTATGAATTGCGTATCGAAGAGGTGATGACAGACCATGTTACCTGCCTGTCCCAGGACATGATCATCAGAGAGGCTTTGGACATCTTTCGTAATGAAAAAATTTCGGGCGCTCCAGTAACTGAGGGAGATAAGCTGGTCGGCATTTTATCGATTGAAGATTTGATCAGGTCTTTGCGTGAGGGTCGTATCGATCTAAAAGTGTCAGATTACATGACCCGGGACATACGTTTCATCAGAACTTACGACCCCGTAGTCGAAGCACTGACTGTATTCGTCAAAACCGGAGTGGGCAGGCTGCCCGTCCTTAACCGTGAAGACAAACTGGTTGGAATTTTGACCAAAGGAGACATCACCAATGGTCTGCTCAAAGCCCTTCAACAGGAATACCACGCTGAAGAAATCATTCGTTACCGCGCTTCTCATCTTTTTGAAGATATTCATTCTGACAGAACCAGCTTGATCTTGCGTTACAGCATCAAAAAAGGAGATTTTAATCTTGGTGGAGCTGCTTCAGGTCACATCAAACGTGCTCTTCTCCGGCTGGGAGCCAGTGCTCAAATCGCGCGTCGCTGCGGCATCGCGGTCTATGAATCAGAAATGAACCTGATAATTCACACCAGGAATGGGGGAACTCTTCGAGTGGAAATTGAACCACATAAGATCACCATGGAAGCTTACGATGACGGACCGGGAATTGATGATGTTGAAAAAGCGATGCAGCCTGGATATTCGACCGCCACAGAAGAGGTGCGGGAAATGGGCTTTGGTGCCGGAATGGGTCTGGTCAACATCAAACGCTGCGTCAACGAAATGAAGTTGTTTTCATCCAAAGAGGGCACTCAACTCTTCATGGTCATGTACCTCAATGAACCTGATAAAACCAATCAGGATTCCACAAGGAAGAGCTAATGAATCTTCAGGAAGTGATCGATTCCCTCCAATTAAATCTACTTACAGAAGAGAAAGATTTTTCAACTATTGAAGTCACTGCAGGTTACACCTCTGATCTACTCAGCTGTGTCATGACCGGAGCCCAGGACCAGTGTATCTGGGTCACCTTGATAGCCCATAACAATATTGTCGCTGTTGCCTCACTCCTGAACGTTGCCGCGGTGGTCATTACTGAGGATGCTCAGCCAGACGAAACCACGATCGCCAGAGCCAATGAACAATCAATCACGCTGCTCTCCACACCCTCGCCCACCTTTACCATTGTCGGTCAACTTTGGGACATGGGTCTTCGGGGAACTTGACCAAAAGAGTCAATCTTGAACACTTATCGGGCTGAGCTGCACGTTCATACAGTCCTCTCTCCTTGTGCCGGGATCGAGATGATCCCACCCCTGATTGTTGATAAAGCCCTTGAACTTGGGATCCAAATCATTGCCATCACAGATCACAATGTCAGTGCCAACGTAGAGGCAGTGATGCAAGCTGCTGAAGGTACGGATCTGACCGTTATCCCGGGTATGGAGCTGCAGACCAACGAGGAAATTCACAGCTTGTGCCTTTTCGAAACTTTGGATCAGCTTGAGGAATTCCAGCACAATGTTGATCAAACCCTTCCGGATTTTCCAAATAATATTGAGTTTTTCGGGGAGCAGTTTGTGGTGGATAAGGAAGGCGAGTTCATCAGCAGGGAAGAACGCCTTTTGATCAATTCCACCTCTTTGTCGGTTTATGACGCCTTCAGGATTGTGAAAGACTTGGATGGGCTTTTCATTCCCGCTCACGTCAACCGTGAAGCCTTTGGGATGATCTCTCATCTGGGAACAGTCCCACCCGATTTGCCCGTCACTACACTGGAAATCTCCAGGCATATCAGTCCCCAAAAGGCTATTGAGCGCTTCCCGTATCTAAAAAATTATCACTTGATCCAAAGTGGTGACGTCCATTTTATTGATGATTTTTTGGCTTCAAACCAGTTTTTGCTTGCTGCTCCAAATCTTAAGGAAATAAAGTTAGCTTTAGCTGGCTCAAACGGACGCCTTCACCAAATAATGGCTGCTTGATTTTTTCTTCTTTTTACCAGACTGCTTAATGATTTTTTTACTCACAAGTACGTTTTACGTGGTAAAATGGTTTGTGAAATTTGGATCAAATAAAACCAAAATAGAGGAGAATAAAAATTGGACAATACTGAAAAATATCAAATCATTGATCCTTTGGAAATTCCCGAAAAAAAAGCCATAATCGATCAAATTCTTGAGGAAAATGCGGGATTAAATGGAGCAACCATGGTCATCCTCAACCAATTGCAGGAAAGAATTGGTTTTGTCTCAAAACCAATGCAAGCCTATGTTGCTCATAAGCTGGGTATTCCGCTCAGTAAAGTTCATGGTGTTGTTACCTTCTATTCCTTCTTTACAAGCACTCCCCGCGGAAAGCACACGATCAAGTTTTGCCTTGGGACCGCATGTTACGTCGGCGGCATCGATCAAATTATCGAAAAAGCCAAACAGGTTTTGGGGATCGAACCCGGTCAGACCACACCAGACGGTTTGATTACGCTGGAAGTTTGCCGCTGCGTCGGTGCATGCAGCCAGGCACCTGTTGTTGTTGTGGATGATACTGTTCATGGTCGTGTCCAACCCAACCGCTTCCCCAAATTAGTCCAGGATATCCAAAAATCTGAGGCAGCATAATTGAGAGAATTAACACTCCATATTCTCGACATTGCCAATAACAGCATTTCTGCTGGAGCTGACAGGATAAACATAAGCATTGTCGAAAATCAGAGTGATGACACCTTAACAATTGAGATTCAGGATAATGGAAAGGGTATGAGCCCCGAAATGGTGGCTCAGGTCACCGATCCATTTGTCACCAGCCGCACAGAACGAAAAGTTGGATTAGGAATTCCGCTGCTCAAGTACGCGGCAGAATCCTGCAATGGCTGGTTCAAGATATCGTCTGAGTTGGGAAAGGGTACGCAAGTCGCGGTCCAGTTCCAACTAAGTCATATCGACCGTATGCCACTTGGTGACATAGCTGACACATTTCTTACTTTAGTGTTAGGTACTTTGAACGTGAATTGGATTTTCTCAGTAAAACACGATGATAAGGAATTTTATTTTGATGATTCTGAATTAAAAAGAGAATTGGAAGGAATTGAACTGACAGAACCTGAAGTGATCCGATTTATCCGATCAATTTTTGAAGAAGGTATAGAAGAATTACAACTAACATAAGTTACAAGGAGAAACAAAAAATGCCCACAATAAAATCACTCGATGACTTGAAA
>JAQVUC010000127.1 GCA_028699715.1 Anaerolineaceae bacterium
CGTGATCCCTCAGCAGATGCGCAGCGTGCATTGATGCATCTCAAGGTTGTCCGGCAGATGTTGCATGATTGTGTCGAACAGACAATGTCCTACAGTGATATGGTGGCTGAAGCTCAGATTCAGTCAGGCAAGCTGATTGCAAGAGCGCTGGATTATATGAACGAGATGTACGCTAATCCAATTGATCTTGCTGAAATTGCCCGTCATTGTGCATGCAGCAAGTCGCATCTCCAGCATTTATTTCAGCAGGTCCGTGGCAGAACCATCTGGGAAACCTTATCGGATATCCGCATGGCAAAAGCACGCCTCCTGCTGCAGGAAACCGATTTACCGATCTACACCCTGGCCGCGATGGTTGGGTTCAATGACGCAAACTATTTTTCATCTGCATTTTCACGGACTCATCGTGTGTCGCCGCGTCAGTTCCGAAAGCAACGCAAGCAGGATTCAGCCAACCTGAAAGGAGATTTTACATGGCTTATTCGTTGATTATCGCGGATGACGAGGCCATCATGCGCAATGGTCTGAGCAACCTGTTTAAATGGCATGAGATTGATTTTCAAGTTGAAGCTGTATTCAGCAACGGCCGCGAGGTGATCGATTATCTGAAACACCACATGGTCGATTGCATCCTGACAGATATCGCCATGCCCTTTGTTACGGGTCTGGAGCTTGCGCGTTTTGTGTATGAGAATCGCCTTCCAACCCGGGTGGTCATCATCAGCGGCCATCGTGATTTCGAGTATGCCCAGAAAGCGGTCGAATACGGGGTTGAGCATTTTTTGCTCAAACCACTCGTGCTTGGTGATTTGCGCAAAGTCTTTATGGGCATTCGCGACAAATTGGATCAACAGCAGGAAGCAAACAACATCAGCATCTTGCGTGAAGATCAATACAATCGTCTGGCAAACTACATAGAACAGCAATTCATGGTCGATCTGGTTTTGGGAACGTTGCGTGATGAGCATGCATTCTGGCACAAGGTCAGTCTGCTTGGTTATCACCATGAGGATATCGACCGTTGCTGCCTCCTCTTTTCACTCGATGTCAAGGATGATCTTGTCGCGGGTGAGTATGCTCACGAATACGGCATGCAAGGGTTGGCGCAACACCTCTCGAGCATCCTGCATATAATCGATCCTGGCTGGACGTTTTTCCAGATCAAGATGCAAAAGAGGATCTTACAAGGTCTTTTTGTGGACAATCATCAGGCCTCTGCTGAACAGTCGGCCAATCCGCAGTTGTGCGGCAATCCAGTCAATGAACTGGCCGAAACGGTCGAAAAGAACCTTTTTGCTATGTCCGGAATCCAGGCTCGCGTCATTTCGATCAAGGTCTATAGAAGTTTATTCGAATTATCCAAACATCAGCAGCAATTGGAGGCCGGGTTAATCGATGGCAGAGCTACCCCCGAGTACCGGGAGATTTTCTCACATTTACGCGAACAAAAAAAACTACTGGTTTCGTATTTGCAGCAAGGTGATGAAGCGTCCGCCAACGGTTTGTTTTCCTCGTTCGTCAACCAGTGCCAACAGATCAATTACGCAACGGCTCAAAATCAGACGATACACTTTTTCAGTCAAGCCAACGTTAAACTGGCCGGAGAAGATCACGAAAAACAGCAAGCCCTGGAAGCAATGATCTCATATGTTGCTGTGTCACAGCTTCCCGACAGCGAAGCCCTTGTCCGCTGGGGGCAAGAGAAGATTACACAGTTGATCGCATGCATGAAGACTTGCGATCATGGCGTTGACCATCGTGAAGACACTGTTACTCGAGTCAAACGATACATGCAGGAAAATTTTCATCGCGATCTTTCGCTGGCTGAAACCGCTGAAAGCGTCTATCTGAATCCGGTTTATCTTAGCCGCATGTTTAAAGAAAAAACCGGCCTTACCTTTATAGAGTATTTGACCAGTTTACGAATCAAGGCTGCGCAAGAACTGCTGGCTGACCCTTCTGTGTATGTATATGAGGTTTGCCAGAAGGTTGGTTACAATAACCTCAAGTATTTTTACAGGTTATTCAAAAAAGAAACGGGTTTGTCACCCAGTGAATACCGCGATTCAATTACCGCCCAGGCTGCGGGGCTGTTGAAATCATCATCACAGCCACCTAACACATGAAGGGCGCGATGAAACGTTGGCTTCGACACCTGACCAGTCTGCGGTTCAACACCCTGTTTATCCGCAATCTGCGCCTGATCGCGCTGGGGATAACGCTGCCTTTGGTGGCTGCCGCACTCGCCATCTATGCTTTTAGCCAACAAATTCTCACACAAGAGCTGGATGCCGCCAACATGCGAGCTTTAACAAAAGTTCAAAGTATCATGGATATGACGATCGATGAAACTGCCCGGATTTCGTTGCATATCTCGATCGATTCTCATGTTCAGTCATTTTTGAGTATTCGTAAAACACCTTATTCAGATTACCGTTCGATCGAGACAGCTCAGCGATCGATCTATGCTATGCAGCTCAGCCAGCGATTGAAGCTGGATCATTCGATCTTGCTTTTCTCAGGCATTAACGATTACGTTTTGCATACGACAAACGGTGGCCAACGGGCAACCATGTATACGGATCAAGATTGCATCACAACTTTTTTGAACGGTTATAGAAACAATGAACCGATCTGGTATGCATTGCGCCAGGCGCGCGTTGCCCCAGATGCCACAGCTCAAACCGTGAGCCTTCTGACACATTATCGACGCGTGCCAGCCGCCAATCCCGAGCAGGTCGATTTTGTCGCGGTCAACCTGGATATTAGCCAGCTAAACAACCTTCTTGTCGGTGTTCGCGAAGAATACGGAAGCGATGTTCTGGTACTGGACCGGCAAAACCAGATTGTTATCAGCAATGCAAAACAGGATCTGGGAAGATCCATTGATGATTATCTGGCTAATCCTTCGGCTGTAGGCAACATCATTGAGCAGAGCACCGGCGCATTGCATACCGAAGTGGCAGGACAGAAAGTACGCCTTTCCTGGATGTCTTCGGTCAATGGCGATTGGAAATACCTGCAGTTGGTTCCCTACAGCACATTTGCCGCTAACAGCAGTAATTTGCGTCGCTTCCTTATCTTGTCTATAATTATCGGACTTATGATTTCAATCATCGTATCCTTTGCTATCAGCATTCGTGTCTTCAAGCCTATTTCAGTTATCCTCGCATTGCTGGAAAACCCCCGAACCGCTGGAAAACTTGACGACTATGATGGCGAAGTACGGTCAATCCTGATGCACATTTTGGAGGCATACCAGAAAAATGTCACGTTGGAGCAGGAAATGCTGCAGAGAATGTCAATGCTGAAAAGCGCACGTGTGCGGGCGTTGCAGCATCAGATGACACCGCATTTTCTCTATAACGCCTTGCAAGCGATCAACTGGCTGGTGATGATGGACACAAAAAAAGAAGATTCGAGTTCTTCAAGAGCTATTGTCACCTTGGCGGAACTGGTGCGTGCCTGCATGGAGTTTGGGGACAGTCTTGCCAGTGTGAAAGATGAAATCGAGTATGTGAAAAAATATCTGGAGATTCAGAAAATCCGATTCAGCGACCAGCTGAATGCGACGATTGTCTGCCCACCGGAACTGCTAGAAGGAACCATGCCGAGAATATCACTGCAGCCATTGGTTGAGAACGCGATCATCCATGGTATTCAGAAAGGCTCCGGGTCGGGACGGATTCATATTGAGATTCGCCAGGCGGATCAACCTGAAAAGTCTTTGCTTGTAACGGTTGACGATAACGGGCCCGGCATGCCGGATGATCAAATCGAGGTATTCAATGAGAGCTTTCGTACCGAGTACATGGTCTCGACGCAGCATGTCGGCCTGCAAAACTTGAATCAACGTGTCCGGCTCCTTTTTGGCGATGCATTCGGACTGCAGCTAAAGCAAGGCCATTCTGGCGGCTTGCAGGTCCAACTGGTATTGCCATGGGTAGTATTTAGTGCCCAGAAGTAAAAATAAGAGACCTGACCAGTTGATATTGTGTCATAAAAAATACACTTTTTGTGAATGTGCATGATAAAGATGTGTTTATAACGGTATTTTTGCAGTTCTTTAGCTAAGTTATCATTTAAATGATGCAAATAGCCAATGGACGGGGGAATCGTAACGACATGAAGACGCCTGCAGTTGTACCGGAGCAAACGCTGACTTTGAAAAGAATGAGCCTGGGAAGGTACATCAGACAAAACATCTGGTTGTATGTTCTGTTGATTCCCGGAATCACGTTTTTGATCATTTTCAAGTACATCCCAATGGGTGGCATCGTCATCGCATTTAAAGACTACAAAGTCGTTAAGGGCATTGCGGACAGCCCCTGGGTTGGTCTTCAGCATTTCCGCTTTCTTTTCCAGTCTGCAGACTTCTTGCGTGTATTTCGCAACTCCATCCTGATTAGTATTTACCGCATGGCCTGGGGATTTCCCATCCCCATCATCTTGGCG